>JAJFKA010000089.1 GCA_021773555.1 Gammaproteobacteria bacterium | reverse complement strand
TTTCCACTGTGCTGACCTCCGGTTTATTTGGTATGAACAAATATTATGGCTCTGGCTTTGCTAACCCAGGAAGGGGGTCAGCACTCTTTGTGGGAAGTCATCATGTCTATACGCCTTGGAGACTTCACGCGCGTGAGTTGGGAAGCTGCAGGAGCGATAGGAGAGATGGTCGCCGCAGTGGCGGTCATAATTACTATCATTTTCTTGGCCATTCAGATACGCACGAGTAACAATCTGGCGCGAGTTGCTAGCCGAGATACAAGCTTTGATCAATTCAGCGGATGGAGGCGCTTACTCGCATCTGACGCAGACGTCGCTCGAGTTTGGAGGCAAGGGTGTGCAGGAGAGGAGTTATCTGCTGACGATGCCGTCAGGTTTGAAGCGCTAGCGAAAGAGAATTTCAATATGTTCGTTAACTGGGAATTTCGAGCCAGAGTAGGGGGTAGAAACGAAGTTGCGGAGCAAGCGATCGTTGGATTCGTAGCGCAGCTGAAACATGATGATCACTCGGGCTTGAAAGAGATGTGGTTGAGTAACAATGAGTCCAGAAGGAACGGTTTTTCAGAGGCGGTAAAGAGAGGGCTCAATGGCGGCGCCTAACATTCAGTTTAAGCCAGTCGCTATCGCTCCTTCGGACGCCGTTACTCCGGGTTCGTTTGCAAATGGCTTCGCCATTTTATTGCAAGCGCCCCCTCCGGGGCCGGAGTGAACGAAATCGACACTTGGCGTACCTGCAGCTATTTAATAGCTGGTGTGATGGTTCTTCGAGGGGTTTTCATCGTAAAGGAACTGAGAAACGAACTTGTTCCGCGTGTCATCGTCGTTACGGTTTTGACTTTTACGTTTAGCGGAGTAACCGCAATAGGAGGGTACTACGGCATCGCCTGGCCGTATGTGTTGTTCCTGATTTTCTTCTTGGGTGTAAGGCTTTGGAATTTTGGTTTTTTCGTTATGCGTCTGGCTAGCGCGACCGAAGGAGACTTATAACATGCATCTATGGACACCCCGGTCAAGCAAATAGCTAATTTTTTCTCTTTTGGGCAGTACAGTAACCCCGTTCATTTTGAACGGCGTTTACCTTTCTTACCTCGCTCCTTAATCCAGCTGGTTGTATCAAAGTTTCCAGTTACGTGCGTCTATTCGGCACCTCAGTGGTGAAGTTAATCACCGTGCCATGATGAAATCCGTGCCAGGCAGACCTATCGGTTGAACGAGCCTTATGCTCATACATGTTATCGGCCCCTTGCCTGGCCCGGAAAACGGTTGATACATCGTCTTAACCAGTTCGTCTGGATGGGTGGGACATTATTTGATGTAGTCCCGCTGTTCGGTCCACATCACATAAATTAGTCTGGCGAGCTTGTTTGCTACTGCCAGGGTCGCAACATTGAACGGCCTGCGTTCACGGATTTGAAGTATCCAGTGTTGCAGGTTCGAGAGCTCGGTTGCATCTTTGGCTGCCTGCCGGTGCGCCTGCAGAATTGCGGATCTGGCACCGTGCACCAGCATAGTGCGAAGGTAAGGATCACCCTGTTTGGAGATCGACCCGATACGTCTCTTGTTGCCAGAGCTGTGTTCTCTCGGAGTGATACCCAACCACGCAGAGAAGCATCTTGCATTCTTGAACGCATGGACATCTGGCACACTGGCGATCATTGCGGTTGCAACGATAACGCCGATCCCCGGTATCGACATCAGATATCCAGCGTCTTCGCTTTGGCCCGCAAGGGTTTTGAGTTGTGCATCTATCGCTTTTTCCTGTTGAACCAGTTCATTGATGCTCTGGATTACCGTGCTAAGCGTAGGCATCGCGACTTCTGGTAACACTTCTACTTTTTCCATCAGTCGTTGAGAAATGCCAGTTGCTCCTCGAGGCAATGCGACCCCGAACTCAGCCAATAGAGCACGGGCGAGATTAATCCTGCGTGTTCTGGTTTTGATGAAATGCTGTCTGCACCGATGAATAGATTGAAGCGCTTGTTGTTCTGGCTGCTTGGTTGGTACGGACGTTATCTGGGGGTCTTTATTTGCCTGAACGAGCGCATCAGCATCAGCGGCATCGGTTTTGTTCCGGCGCACAAAAGGTCTGACGTAGCGCGCGTGTATTAATCGTGTCTGATGACCATGAGCTTGTGCATACTGTGACCAGTAATTGGATGTTGCACAGGCTTCCATGACGACTTCAGATTGTGGGTGGGTTGCGATCAGTCTTTCGAACTGAGAACGGGTGAGACGTTTACGATCAGTGATCTTGCCCATGTGATTGGCAATAGACACTTGAAAAACAGACTTTGCGAGATCAACAGCAATCGTTGTAGCATACATGGATGGACTCCTTCGTACTGTTTATGTGGACTGGCGATAATGCGCCGAATAATCCTGGTAGGGGGAGTCCATACTATCGGTTTAAGCGGACTGCCAAAATCGTCACACCTTTTGCGTTCCGCAAAAGCTGCGCCAATTTCGTCAGCCGCTTAACTTGGTGTTATGCGTCTAGGAGTTAGGGTACATGAACTGGGATGCGATTGGTGCAGGAGCAGAGGTTATCGCGGCAATCGCGGTCATTTTGACTTTGTTGTACTTAGCCCGCCAATTACAGCAGAGCAATATGCTAGCTCGTGAAGATGCGCAATATCATATGCTGCAAAATCAAATTTCGTACTACGATAGGCTCGCTGAAAATCCTGAATATTTGACGGCTATCTATGGCCCCAATCTATCTGAAAAAGAAGTTATGCGTTTAAGAAAGCAGTCTGCTGCCACATCAGCGTTTTTTAAATGGAATTGGGAGTATCTCCGACTTTTGCGCCGCTTAACTGGCTGTTAGGCGCACCTTGAACCAGGTTGAGTACATTCAAATCCTGCTGAGAATACTCCCTTCCGGCTCGGTTGCTGAATTGTGGGTATCCAGGTTGAGAGGGTTTTTTAGGACGACCGAGACCAGGGCGATGCAATGATCACGCATCTACTTTTTGATCACGATGGTGTTCTCGTAGATACCGAAAACTGGTATTTCGAGGCCACCCGTCAAGCACTCGCGAGACTGAACGTCGTCATGACCTTTGATGACTACAAACAGCACCTGGTGGATGGTACGTCCAATTGGCTCTGCGCCGCGAGAAAAGGTGCAACGCAGGATGAAATTGATGTAGCTCGTGCGTGGAGAGATGATCGCTACCAGTACTACTTGCAACGTGAGGATATTGACATTTCGGGGGTAGCCGACGTGCTGGATGAACTGGGCTCAGGCTTTCAAATGGCTGTGATAACAACCTCCAAGCGAATTGATTTTGAGCTAATCCACCGTAAGCGAACATTGCTGGACAGTATGGCCTTTATACTGTGTCGCGAGGATTACGATCAAGCGAAACCCCACGCAGAACCCTATGAGACCGGCCTCCGACGATTCGGAGTCGGGCCGGACAGCGCCGTTGTGATTGAAGATTCAAAGCGTGGCCTGGCGGCCGCTGTGGCGGCTGGAATTCGCACGATTAAAGTGCACAATGAATTTATGGCCCATCAACA
>JAJFKA010000088.1 GCA_021773555.1 Gammaproteobacteria bacterium | reverse complement strand
CCTTTGGCAACTGATAGCAAACTAGAGCCACAGGTATTCGATCAGTTGCGATCGGCATTTTCAGGAGGTGACAAGAATGGCTGGTTTGCCATGCATTCTCTCAATCTTCCTAGGCATGAATATAAACGATTTGGTGAAATTGACTTCGTCGTATGTGGGCCTGAGGGACTTTTCGTGCTGGAAGTCAAAGGCGGGCGAGTTTCTTGTCATGAAGGAATCTGGGAAACAACGAATCGGTATGGTGAAACTGACCGACTGAAGGAATCTCCATTCAGTCAGGCGAACAGTGCGCTGCATGGCTTGTTGAAAAAGCTGCCTGACACAATATCAAAAGCCTTTGTGGTTGGTTATGGCGTAATCATGCCAGGAGTCGAGCGGCTCCCCGATAGTGCGGAGTGGGATCGTGCTGTCCTCGCGGACGGGAAGGACTTTAGGCAGTTCGAAAAGTGGCTGGAGCGATTCATTCGGCATTGGCGGGCAAAGGATGCCAACAAACCTGCCGCAAGTCCCTCGCAGTTGAAAGCTCTGCAACAATTCCTCCGACCTGATTTCGAGGCTGTGGTGCCATTGCATGTTTCGGTTCATGATATTGAAGCTCGGATTGTTAGATTGACCGAGGATCAGCTGAGGTGGGTCGATGCCATTGAGATCAATCCTCGGGTGATTTGTTCAGGTGGCGCAGGGACTGGTAAAACAATGCTGGCGTTGGAACTGGCAAGACGCTGGTGTGCTGCTGGGATGAAAACAGTTTTGGCCTGCCATTCACCTTGGCTCAAGCGCTATCTGGAACGACATGCCGTGCCGGGATTGACCGTCAGCCTTGCAGACTCGATACACGTCACAGCCAGGCGAGCCGGTATCGATAAATTTGATGCATTGATTGTCGATGAAGGACAGGACATTTTGAACATGGATGCGCTGGACATGCTGGATAGCTTTTTGTCGGGTGGAATAAGCGAAGGGCGTTGGTGTTTTTTTCATGATGTGAATAATCAATCAGGTCTGTGTGGCTCCTATGTTCCAGATGCCTATGACTATCTTTCAGGTTCTAGCCCGTTACAAATTCCGTTGAAGACTAATTGCCGGAATACGCTCCCGATCCTGCAACGAATACAAGGTGATCTGGCCGCTGATGTGGGTAATTCAGGGGTTGGTGATGGTCCTGCGGTACGTGAAGTCTGTGTTGCGGACGCCGACAGTGCAATCGCAGCTCTGGAGAGAGAGCTACATGACCTGGTCGATCGCGAGGGATTCAGCCCGGGAGACATTGTCGTACTTTCACCTGTACCGTTTACACAGTCTTGGACTTCGTCTCTTTCTGAGAATATGCGAAATTCAATCACCGTGCTGGACGATGCCTCACCTCGTAACATGAATCGTCATACCATCGGTTTTGCACAAATTGGGGATTTCAAAGGACTGGAGAGCGAGGTAGTTGTTCTTGTTGATATGCCAAGACCTGGCCATAGCGAACTCCTGCGGTCGCTTCACTATGTTGGGATGAGTAGGGCGCGCGCGCTGTTGAGCATGATCTGTTGCTGATGGCGCTTGTGGACATGGTCTCCTGACTCTATCGGATCTAATTGAGCAAGGAGGGGGCGGTGGGTGTTCTTCCGAAATGGAGTTTAGAAGGGTTTCCTGTTGAGTCGGAAATTCCAGTTTCTGGGCTTCCTGACTGATTTGAGCTTCTGCTTCTGGGGCTATGCCGTTAAGATGTGTGCATATTTTTGAAGAAATTTCTGAGCATGGTATTTTTCATGGTATTACCGATTTTGAGAAAAATAAGTCATTGAAAATAAAAGATAAAAATGGCTTATTTACAATCGAGTGGGAGTAGATAAATGGGGTCGGGGTGGGTCGGGGTAAAATTTACAAAATCGTTACATTTATCGATGAGTCTTCGGGCCTCTTTTCTTGTGTGATTGAGCGAAGCCCGTCAGATCCTCGAATTGCAGCCGAAATCTTTCAGTTCCGAGGACAAAGCCTGTTCGTTGGGCTTGTTTAATCTCTGAGATCAACTCAGTTTCCAGTGCCTCTTCGAATAGTCGGCGATACGTGATTTGCCTCGCACTATTTGTAGAACCAAGGTGCTCATACTCCGCATGCGGTGTCCACATTCTCACAGGTCGCCCCAATGCCTGAGCGCAATAGCTGGACCACTTGTATTCACCTGGGTCCGTGACCATGCCAGCGCGAACAGGATTCAATTCTATGTAGCGCGAACACGCCTAAGCAGCCACATCCGCATCAGATGCAAAACAGATTTGTTTGAGTGGGCGGGCATACCAACAGGCAGGCATCGACGCTTTCGGGGCATGGTACAAACAACGCTTTAGAATTGATTCAGATTGAATTATTCCTGTATCCCGATTGGAAGACTGTGGGTAATGGAGAGGATAAATCCAGGCTAGCTCCCAATCTCATGTGAGTTTTTGTAAATTTTACCCCGACCCCACTTATTACTAGCTACCCCTTGTTCTTGCGAGTAAGCTTCCGGCATGTCATCAATTCTGCCACGCATCCTTCTTGTAGCTTTCATCATGATGAGCCTGGAAGGTTTCGCGAATCTGGAAGGCCTGGAATCCTCTCACCAGGAAAATGACGTAGTACACCTTCACTCGGATGAAGCGCCAGATGCGAATCTTGATAAGGATTCTCACTGCAGCCATTGTTTTCATCAACATGGTGCAGGACTTCTGCCAAGCTTCGATGTCAGTTATGCCGATCAGGAAAGCGAGGCTGTCTTTGATCGCACGCTGATGGTTCTATCTACTGTTGTTGCGCCACCAACCCCACCACCAAACCGATAGCTTGTAAAAACATCAAGCCCCTCTGAGACGCTCTCTCAGAGGGTTTTACCTATTCGTTTGGATAAAATTATGTTCTTTGTAAACCAGAGATTATGTCTCATTTTTTCGAGTCTGTTGTTCTGTAGCAGTACATATTCAGCAGGAAACTCGATCGACCCTTCGTCACCAGAGTTTGCAGCATTCGTGAACCATGGCATTGCGAGCAACCCGAGGCTGATTGCTGCCAAAGCGAGATATGACGCAAGTCGGTCTAACACTCGAGCGGCATCAAAACCGTTGTTTAATCCGGAACTCAGTCTCGATGCTGACAACGGGGAAACGCAGGATCGCTCCGTCAGCCTTTCTCAGACCATCGACTGGAGTAACGCGCGGGAAGTTCGAACCAGTATTGCGGAAATGCAATCTGATGCAGAAAAAGCGAGGTTCATAGCCACTCAAAGATCGCTTGCCGGTGAACTCGTTCTCGGCCTGATTCGTTATCGTATTGGTATCGCCAAACGAATTTTGACAGACAAGGGTCTCGAGGTGATGGCTGACTTTGCGGCACTGGCAAAACAACGATTCGATCAGGGTGACCTGAGCCAGGTTGAGTTGAGCGTAGCATCACTCGCTTATTTCGAAGCGCGGATCGCTGACGCTGACTCCCGCGTTGAGGTGAGAAAAGCCATGCAGCAAGTCTCCTACATATTCCCCGATGTAAGTGAAAAACGATGGCCAGCCCTTGAGTCCCTGCAATCGTTACCGGCATTCAAATCTGAACTCCAGGCGGTACAAATTCCGACGGTGATAGCCGCCCAGCGACGCGCAAACGCTGCATTGGCGACGATTGATCTCAGGAAGCGAGAAACAAGGGCCAATCCCACGTTAAGCCTCGTGGCTGGGTCAGAAGGCAGGAGCGATCTGGTTGGCATTGGGTTCGCGATACCGCTGTATCTTCGGAACAACTTCTCTCACGAAGTTGAAGTGGCTACGCAGGAGTTTGAAGCAGCGCAGCAACTGGCGGACGATGAACTACGCCGGGTCATTACCCAAATTGAAACTTCGAGCGAAACCTATCAGTTGTACTACTCGGCGTGGAAGGAATGGGAAAGTGTTGGTTTAGAGGACGTCGATAAGCAGACCACGCAACTCCAGGCTCTGTGGGAATCCGGTGAACTCAGCACGAGCGAATTTCTACTCCAGATTCAACAAAACCTGGATACCAGAACGACAGCTTTCTCGCTCAAACAAAATGTCTTTGAGGCCTGGCTCGCGTGGCTCAGTGCCTCGGGCCTTATAGATCAATGGCTACAACTGGAGGTTCCGCAATGAGCAAACGACGAGGACAGCACAAAATGTTCGTACTGAACCGGGCCCTAACGGCATTGCTCGTACTGCTGGCACTGACCAGAAGCGCCTATGCGGAAGATGATCACGACGAACACGGGGAGGAAGATCGTTCCGTGATTGAACTGAATTCGAATGCGCGTCAGGCAGTCGGTGTCGTAGTGGATAGTGTCACCTACGGGCCTTTAAGTGAGCAGATCACTGTTGCGGCAGAAGTAATGCTCAATGCCTATGCAACTTCAAAAGTTACACCTCGCATCACCGCCCAGATCGTAAAACGACACGTCAAACTAGGCGAGACTGTTGCAGTTGGAAGTTCACTCGTTACTCTTTCCAGTGTTGCCATGGCAGAAGCGCAAGGCAATTTAATTGTCGCGAACCAGGAATGGCTGCGCGTTAAGAACCTTGGCAAGGCAGCCGTTTCTGAAAAACGGTTCACGGAAGCCCAGGTCGCACAGCAGCAAGCACTTTCCAGGGCGATAGCTTATGGCATGGATAAAACACAGGCACTCGAGATGATATTGGTTGGTGACCCAGCTAGCGCGAATGGCGAATTCGATCTTGTATCGCCGCAAAACGGAACCGTCCTGCAGGACGATTTTGTCGTAGGGGAACTCATCGAGCCGGGACGCGTTTTGTTTACGGTTAGCGATGAGACGCTTCTATGGGTTGAAGCAAAAACCTTTGCGACACAGATGGACAACATCAGGATAGGCGATCCTGCCTGGGTCTCGATAGATCAACAGTCCTGGATTCAAGGAAGCATCGCTCAAATTCATCACCGTCTCGACGAAACCACAAGAACACAGGGTTTACGAATCCAGGTCAAAAATCTTAAAGATACGATGCATCCGGGTCAGTTCGCTGAGGCAAGAATTTCAACCGGACAAACGGAAGCCTTTCTGTCTGTTCCCAGTTCTTCTATCACACTGATCGATGGAAAGCCGACTGTCTTTGTGCTTGAGAAAGGAGCCGAATTTCAACCAAAACCCATTGTTCCTGGCCGCACGGTAGGAGAGCGGACAACAGTCGAGCATGGGCTCCAGGAGGGGGACAAAGTGGCGGCTGAAGGTGTGTTCTACCTGAAATCGATGCTGCTCAAATCCACTTTAGGCGAAGGCCACGGCCACTAGGAGGCATTATGTTAGAGAAACTGGTTGAAGCCTCGCTACGTTACAAATTTCTGGTGATGATCGTGTTCGGAGTCATCTCTTTTCTAGGTTGGCGCGCTGTTGTGACTGTCCCCATTGATGCATTCCCTGATGTCACACCAGTTCAGGTCAATATATACACGGAGTCTCCGGGGCTCGCCGCTGAAGATGTCGAACAGTTGCTCACATTCCCTATCGAATCCGGCATGGCAGGATTACCAAAAGTGCAGGAAATTCGATCAGTCAGCCTGTTTGGCTTGTCCTATGTTGCCGTTTATTTTGATGACGATATGGACATTTATTTTGCCCGTCGATTGGTAATGGAACGACTTCAGGAAGTTCAGGAGCGAATTCCTGAGGGCTATGGAACGCCTTCGATGGGACCCAATACTTCCGGTTTAGGGCAGGTTTTCTGGTACACGCTCGAGCGAGCAGACGAACAACTCAATGCTGATATCACTGATATGGATCTGCGTACCCTCCATGACTGGAATGTTCGGTTGATCCTGAGGACTGCAGCGGGTGTCGATGACGTGATGTCCTGGGGTGGCCAGGAACGGCAGTACCAGGTGATCCTCGAACCTCTCAATCTGATCAAGTATAGCCTCACGTTTAGCGAGGTCGTTACGGTCATTGAAAGTAACAATCGCCAGGTGGGTGGACAGTACGTCAATCTAGGTGCAGAGCAATATCTGGTGCGCGGTCTTGGTCTGGTGGCAGGTGAGTCTGACATTGGCGCGATTGTGATCAAGGTCGAAGATGGCACCCCCGTCTACTTGCGGGATGTTGCAAGCATAAAACAGGGTCCTGCATTGCGGTTCGGTGCAGTAACGCGCGACGGTAAAGAGGTTGTGCTTGGCATGACACTCTCCCGAATTGGCGAAAATGCGGCCAACGTAGTGGCTGCCGTTAAGGCGAAAGTAGATATCGTCAGGAAATCGTTACCGGAAGGAGTCACGTTACGCCCGGTTTACGAAAGGACCGATCTCGTTGACAAAGCCGTTGCCACAGCTGTGACGGCGTTGATTGAGGGTTCGATCCTCGTTGCCATCGTCTTGTTTCTCTTTTTAGGCGAATTTCGTTCCGCGCTGGTAGTTATCACTGCGTTGCCCCTGGCGATGCTTATTGCATTCATCTTTATGCTCGAAGCCGGGTTGTCAGCGAACCTGATGTCACTGGCCGGGCTTGCTATCGGTATCGGTATGATGGTGGATGGTGCCGTGGTCATGGTTGAAAACGCGTTTCGGATCATGGCAGAGCGCAAGGAGTCGGGTGAACCGGTCGACAAAACTGCCGCTGTTTTGACTGCAGCGCGTGAAGTCGCCAACCCTATTGCGTTCGCCATTATGATCATCATCGTTGTTTTTCTGCCGTTGTTTGCGCTGGAAGGATTAGAAGGAAAATTGTTTAAACCGATGGCATTCAATATCAGCTTTGCGATGGCAGGCTCATTGGTAATTACATTAACGTTAATCCCTGTTCTTGCTGCGATTCTTCTGGTGCCAAAGGAAGAAAAAGATACCTGGTTGGTCGCGGTCATCAAGAATAGATATCTACCCCTGTTATCCTGGGCGTTAGTCAATAAGAAACTGGTTGTGGGTACCGCCTCAGGATTATTAGTCGCGAGCCTTGCGCTATTTCCTTTTCTGGGCAAAGAATTTATGCCGCAATTGCAGGAAGGCTCCATTATGTGGCGGGTCACCTCTATTCCCTCGGCCTCGTTAGATCAGTCCATTAAAATTTCCAAAGATATTGAACTGGCACTGGCAAAGTTCCCTGAGGTGAAAACCACAGTGGCAATGATAGGACGTGCAGAAAAAGGGGAGACTGCAGATGTTAACTACATGGAGATCTATACGGAGTTAAATCCGGAAAGCGAATGGGAATCTGAACGTACCGTTCCGGAACTTGCAGAAGCGATGCGTGAGGAACTAGAGGTAGTTGTCCCAACAGCTGTCGTAGCATTTACACAACCCATTCAGATGCGAGTTGAAGAACTAATCTCCGGTGTGCGGGCCACACTTGCTGCGAAAATCTATGGTGAAGATTTACTCGAGCTGGATCGTTTAAGCGAAGCGGTTAAAGACATTATTGCGGAGATAGACGGAGTTGCGGATTTGTCGCTTGAGGCTAATGCCGGAAAACCCCAGATTCGTATCGAGGTCGACCGAAAGGAGTTGGCGAGATACGGATTGAACGCAGATTTTGTGCTTTCCCTCGTTCGCACCGGCATAGGCGGTGAGCCAGTGTCGACTTTGATCGATGGTGTGAAGCGTTTTGATATCACGGTTCGGCTCCAGGATGAATCAAAATCTTCTGTACAGTCCATTCAACGAATCCCGATTCAGACCGCAAACGGTACAATAATACAACTATCACAAGTCGCGAATGTGAGCGTAGCTGAAGGGTATTCGTTTGTGCGGCGAGAGCAATTACAACGTTATGCCGTTATTCAAATGGACGTTCGCGGAAGGGATGTTGACGGATTTGTGCAGGACGCAAACCGATTGATCGAATCGCAACTCGAATTGCCACCCGGCTATTGGATCGAATGGGGTGGTGCTTTTGAGAATCAACAGCGGGCACTTGGACGCTTGTCGATCATTGTTCCACTCACGATCTTCTTTATCTTCGTTCTCTTGTACACTGCCTTCAATTCAATAAAGTACGCGACGCTGATCATTGCCAACGTACCCTTCGCGACGATTGGTGGATTACTTGCGTTGTTTCTCACTGGTCAGTACATCTCCGTGCCGTCAGCCATTGGATTTATTGCGGTGTTTGGCGTCGCGATGTTGAACGGTATTGTTTTAGTGAGTTTCATCAATGAATTGCGAGACAGGGGAATGTCAGTCAATGAAGCGGTAAGGAAAGGCGCTGAGTTGCGACTCCGCCCCGTACTGATGACAGCAAGCGTCGCTATTTTAGGTCTTGTACCAATGTTGATCTCAAGTGGAGTCGGTGCTGAGACACAACGACCGCTGGCGACTGTCGTAGTCGGTGGGTTAATCACATCCACGCTACTCACCCTGGTTTTACTACCTGTGATTTACGAATGGATGGAAGCCAAAGGAGATCGACAATGAGCCTTAACCAAATTTCCGCCTACCTTCACAAGAATCGAATTGCCGATGTCGTGGCTGCACTAGCGTCGATCGGAATTGAAAACATTGCGGTGACCGAAACGCAAGGCCTTCTAACTGCGCTCCACAGTGACGAGCAGAGATACTCGATAGAACTCGGGATAAAGGTGATTGACGAAGTGAAATTGGAAATCGTTTGTGAGGAAGGTGACCGAACTAATCAGGCTATCAGCGTCTTACTAGATGTTGGCAAGACGAGCCAGGCTGTCTCGGGAAGAGTATATATATTACCTATCAACAAGAGTTTTCTAATTACGAACTAGTGCGGATTTGGCGCGCTAGTCGGTATCGGCGACTGGTTTGCGCTGGCTGCAGGCCGAGGTATCCACCCCCGGTCACCGGCCAGGCTGCGGGGTCGGGGTAAAATTTACAAAAAGCTTACATGAAACTGGGTGGTCACGGATCCAGGTGAATAGAAATGACCCAGTGAGTGCGCTCCATTGGGACGACCCGTGAGAATGTGGACACCCCATCCTGGGTATTAACAACTGGGTTCTACAAACAGTGCGAGGCAAATCACCTATCGCGGACTCCTCGAAGAAGAACTGTAAGCTGAGCTGCTCTCCGAGATTAAACATGCCGAACGAACGGACTTCGTCCTCGGAAGTGAAAAGTTTCGGTTGCCACTCGAGGATCTAACGGGCTTTGCTCAATCACACAAAAAACGAGGCCGGAAGCCGCATCAGTAAATGTAACAATTTTGTAATTTTTACCCCGACCCGAATGGCACTTACTTAAGGATAAGTCTTTGATTGATAAATAGAAAATGGTCGACCAGCCGGTTAAGCTTCAAGCTTCGAAACAATTCCACTCTCCCGGAGATCGA
>JAJFKA010000087.1 GCA_021773555.1 Gammaproteobacteria bacterium | reverse complement strand
ATCAAAATACTGCTCCACCCAGTTCCCTGCCTCAATCAAACTGGTTGAATAGACTCGCGCATTGTTTTCGAGCAAACCGAGTTGCGCGAGTTGTAACTTTAATATCAGATTTTGGCGCAGATAATATTCCTCTGCTGGCGGTAGAATCGGGGTGACCTCCACGGCATCACGCCGGTAGTCAACAAGCGAGGTCAATCGGCTCGTGACGCTGCCGAGTACTGCTAGTGCCTTGTCGAGCCAGGAATTTGCGGCTTGGGATGATTCCTTTGCGGGCACATCCACAGGTGTGAATGAAAGTACCGGTTGCCTGAGTCCACTGACCTGCGAGACAAGTGCCGAAAGTTGCAGGTACATGCCTTCCGTATCAAGGTCTGGAGCCGCCTCCAGCTTTGACATGTCATCCGCGAGTGCCTGACGCAGAGAAAATGCTGTGAGATTTTCTGCATCCTTGAGAATGCCATCTGCGGAGCGAAGCAGTGCCAGTGCTGCATTTGCATCTTTCTCCATCAGAACCCGCTGATTCGCCATACGCACAAGATACTCGACTTCTGCCAGCAACCAGTCCTCGCTGGTGGTTCCCCGGGTTTCAATGAGATCACTAATTTTAGATTCAAGCGTGCCCCGGGTATCATCAAGCGCAACCGCCTGCTCAGAGACAAGGTCATTCAGGCGTGCGGAAAGCGATGCTGTGGCGGCATTCGTTTCTTTCAGGTGTTGACGAAGCTCGATGATATCCGGATTCTCCGTCACAGAGTCCGCTTCCGGAACAGCAGGCATCCTGGACTCATAAATCACGAAGCTGGCCATGCCGATTGCAATCAGAGAAAGCAATCCAGCGATTAGAGAACCGGCTGCACTGGTGTTGTTCGCGGGCACATCAGAGGGCTTAACAGTCTCTCGCTGCTGGCCGGCTTCAAGCTTGCCAAACGCGTCATCCAACGCACTATCACGTGCCTGCGTTGATGCTTCATTCTCCTTTTCCACCATCTAATTCCCTGCCAGTCAGTTTCGTTAACTTCTCGTTGCACCCAGCGCAGTTATCACTGCCTGCAACAAAGCTTCATCGCCGGTACCTCTGGCTTCATACAGGTTTAGACACCCGGCCTTCCGCGCCACCTCGGCCACCCGTTCAGAGGGGACAACAATGCACAGTTTAGCAAGTTCCCCGTCAGTTAGTGAGTCACTAAACTGCTCGACCATGGCAGCGCTGGTCAGCACGGCCGTATTGACGTGTGCTCGTTCCATATCACGGCCAAGTGCTGGGCCATATTGCACGCCGATGCGCTCGTATACTTCAAGATAAACCACACTTGCACCCTTGAGTCTTAACTGCGTCGCCAGATAATCACGCCCACCCCGGCCGCGAACAATCAATATCTTTTCTCCGTCCACCTGTTCGAGGTCTGGTAACGCAAGCAATCCCTCACTGCTTTCTCTCTCGGGGCAGGTCGCAATCACTCCATACTCCTGCAACACGGCACTTGTGGCATTGCCAACCGCATACCACCCAATTAGCGGCCATTGCGGCCAGAAGCGATCGAGCAGGGTCATGCCGAACTGGGCGGCATGCCGACTGACAAATATTACCCGATCGAATTCATCGAGTTTCATTAACAAGGCGTTGTGGGTGACATCGATCAGTTCATGGATTTCGAGCAACGGTCGTATCAGCGTCGGCACGCCCCGTCGCGACAGCAGATTTGCAAGCCCGGTGTTCAGATCCCCGGGGCGCGTCAGCAGTACGCATGGTGATCCGTGGCTACTCACGATCGCCTAGCGAGTACCGGGTCTGATCAGCGTTTCCGCACCCCGATCTAACAGCTTCCGAGTCAGGTCATCTGCAAGCCGCGAGGCGTCTTCAACGGGTCCGGATATGGATTCTCGCAGGGACTGGTCACCGGATTCATCGCTGACAAAGGTTTGTACGCTGATGGTGCCGCCCGTAATCTCGGCAAAAGCCGCTATCGGCAAATTACAGGTCGCCTCCAGAGAAGCAGTGATCCTTCGTTCACAGGCAACGCACACCGAAGTCTGCTCATGGTTAATGGATTCAAGCATCTGGATGATTTCAGAGTCATCGGACCGACATTCAATCCCCACCGCACCCTGGCCTGCTGAAGGGATGCAATAACCTGTATCAAGCGCCTGGGTGACCCGATCGAGTCCCAGCCGCTGCAAGCCTGCCACAGCCAGAATAATACCATCGAATTCTCCGGCATCGAGTTTGCCGAGGCGAGTATCCACATTACCGCGTAGTTCGAGGTACTGCAGTTCCGAAAAAGCGGCCTTAAGCTGCAATCGTCGACGCAAACTCGAAGACCCGATTTTACCTCCAGCCGGGACCTCTGAGAGGCGTTGATAACGCACCGAAACGAATGCATCCCTCGGATCCGCACGTTTAACAATTGCTGCGATCATCAGCCCGGCGGGCAGTATCGAGGGCACGTCTTTCATGGAATGAACCGCTATATCGGCACTGCCATCGATCAGCGCCAATTCCAATTCCTTGACGAACACACCCTTGCCACCAATCTGACTAAGGGGCGATTGTTTATTACGATCCCCTTCCGTGGTCATACCCACTATTTCTACTTTCACGTCAGCATGAGCGGCTTGTATCAGGTCACGGACGTGTCTGGCCTGCCACAAGGCAAGCTTACTTTCCCTGGTCGCTATTTTAATGGTGCGTGTCATGGATAAATCGATTTGCCGATGGGGCCAGGATGCCTATCAAGGAGATTTCAAACGCGAAAGTCAAGAAAATCAATCACCCACAAAAAAGCGACCCCATGGGTCGCCTCTTTGTTGCTGCGCTGTTTTTCCGAACACAAATCGCTGTTAGCTTACCGGAAGCGTTGGCAGTCTTTACAGTGCCTGAACCAGACGACGCAGACCGGAGACATGACGGCGACTAACATCGAGCTTTTCCTCGACACCCCGCATTCTCACCTGATAGTGACCCGTGGAATCTCTCTCAAGCCCTTCAAGGTGATCCATCATCACCAGGGCATTGCGGTGGATACGCACAAGTTTATCACCGAACTCACACTCCAGATCTCGCAGTGTGTCATCGATGAGCACTTCTCCCTTGTCATGACGCACCGTCACGTATTTGTGATCAGCCTGAAAAAACCTGACTTCCGATAGTGGGATCAGCTCGATACCGCGGCGCGTTTTTGCACTGATATGAGTTCTTGAACGATGATCGTTCTCATCGAAATCCTCACCCGCTACAGAACGCCTCTGGACCACATTGACTCGACCCACATTTGTCAGCGCCTCTGCCAGGGCCTCTCGGCGAACCGGTTTCAGCAGGTAACCAGAGGCATTAACATCAAAAGCCTCAATGGCGTGTTCACCAAACGCAGTACAAAATATTACTGCCGGTGGATAACCGAGCTTGGCGAGTTGCGCCCCTGCTTCGATACCGTCCATGCCAGGCATGCGGATGTCCAGTAGCGTGATATCTGGTTCATGTTGCACGGCCATACGCACGGCTTCATCACCCGATGCAGCCTCGGCGACGACCTCGTATCCCTCCAGGGTTGAGACCATCCGGACCAATCTTTCCCTTGCCAGCTTTTCATCATCGACAACAAGCACTTTCATTTTTAAAACCTCACTTGTAAGTGGTCTTTAGTTTGGTGCGCCTGTTTCAATAGGGCGCCAGTACTTCCATGTGAGCCCAAGTTACTACTTTCCAGCCACAAAACTGCGACCTACAGCACAATTTTGGAGGTTAAAGGTTAATGAATCGGGTGTTTTGAGACAGCGTTCACAAAAATGAACGTTTCTTTCGTCGTCACTAGGATATTGGGTATTGTACTCTCGTGGTGAACAATTGCGCATTTTGCCGGGTTGTTACCTCGGCATTCTGGCCATAAATAGCCTCAAGGCGCCTTCTGGTATTCTCCAGCGCCATCTTATTGCCCGTTTCGCGAAGATGATTTTCATGTGCTACCGGATTTGTAATGGTGAGCACCAGATTCTTGTTTTCCTCCCTGATATCGACGATCACGAGCCCGCCCTCCGGCAACGGCTGGATGCCATGGTAGATTGCATTTTCCAGAAGTGGTTGCAGTGTCAGCATCGGTATCCGAATGCTTGCCGTATCAACGGCGATTCGCCACTCCACCTCCAGCCTGTCATCCAGGCGCAGGGATTCGATGTGCACATACTTTTCACACAGGCTGATTTCTTCCTGAAGCGGCACGGGTTCATTACTGGTGTCGTTCAGGCTCGCTCTGAACAACACGGAAAGATCTTCAACCACTTCCTCGGCGAGCTCCGGGTCAACACTGATCAGGCTGGCAATAATGTTCATACTGTTAAACAGGAAATGAGGTCTGATGCGAGACTGAAGGGCCTGAATGCGAGAATGTAGTTCCGCCTTCTCCTGTTGGCGAAGCTGGTGCTGCAGATAAAAGTATCGAAAGGCGATGCCCGTCATGACGGCAGCAATCAACAGGTTGCGGGTAACAATGCCAGTGTGGGTGAGCTGCCAGGGTCCGTCCACGGGCAGAAAAAACCATTCACTGGCGACACTAAAGATCAGCGTCAGCAGAAGAATGACGCCATAACCAATCAACGTCGCAACGCCTGTACTGACCCGGATGAGCACGGTTCGCAAGTTGCACAGGATACCCGCCGAAAGCAAAACCAGCCATTGCACCAGCAATGAGGTTAACCCTAGTTTGATCCAGCTGAAGTCAATTAAATTCGAACTCGCGAGTACCAGCACCAGCACCAGCAATTCCGCAACCAGGACGAGAAAGAGAATACTCTGGGCTTCACACAGGTTCGGTAGAAAAAAATCGTCTTCGGACTGATCAGTCAACGGAGGCTCCAGTTACTCATTTCAACAGCGCTGATTATGCCTGTTAGGCGGGTGATACTGCTATAATCCCGCTTCCTTGACTGTTCGGTAACAGGCACTGTGGCAAAAAAACTCTGGGATGGCCGGTTCACGGAAGCAACGGACGCGTTTGTGGAAGCATTTACCGCATCCATCGAATTTGATCAGGTACTCGCACCTTACGACATCCAGGGTTCCATCGCCCATGCCTCCATGCTTGAGAAAGTCGGGATTATCTCCAGCAATGAGCTCGGCTTGATCAATGCCGGTCTGGAGGAAATCGACAGGGAGATTGCCGCCGGAACCTTCCCCTGGTCAATCAGTCTCGAAGACGTGCATATGAATATCGAAAGCGCGCTCACTGACCGAATCGGGAACGTCGGCAAAACCTTACACACCGGCCGATCTCGTAATGACCAGGTTGCCACAGATATACGTCTCTATCTGCGCGCACAAATTGATGCGATTCTGGAAAAAATAGTCAGGCTTCAATCCGGCATCCTCGATCTCGCTGAGGCTCACACACAAACCATCATGCCTGGCTTGACGCATCTACAGGTTGCGCAGCCTATTGTCTTCGGTCACCACCTGATGGCATGGTTTGAAATGATCGATCGCGATTATCAGCGCCTGGTGGACTGTCGCCGTCGTGTCAATGTGATGCCACTCGGGTCAGCAGCGCTCGCCGGGACCAGCTTTCCCATTGATCGTCAGCATACCGCCAGGTTATTGGGTTTCGATCAGATTTCAGCTAACTCCCTTGACGCGGTCAGTGACCGGGACTTCGCCATTGAATTTTCCGCTGCGGCGAGCATTCTCATGATGCACCTGTCCCGGTGGTCGGAAGAACTGGTCCTCTGGGCTTCGCCCCGGTTCGGCTACATCGATCTGCCGGACCGATTTTGCACCGGTTCTTCAATCATGCCGCAGAAGAAGAATCCTGACGTTCCTGAGTTGGTCCGGGGAAAAAGTGGTCGGGTATTTGGCGCGCTGATGACATTGCTCACCATCATGAAATCGCAACCACTCGCTTATAACAAAGACAATCAGGAAGACAAGGAACCCCTGTTTGATACGGTAAACACGCTGCTCAACTGTCTGACCGCTTTCGCAGACATGATTCCAGCCATCGTGCCAATCAAAGCAGAAATGGAAAATGCTGCTTTGCAGGGTTATGCCACCGCAACCGATCTCGCTGACTACCTCGTCGTTAAGGGAACACCGTTCAGAGACGCGCATGACGTGGTCGGACGACTGGTGAATCTGGGGATACGAAAAGGTCAGGACTTAGCCGCGCTGTCGTTGGCCGAAATGCAGGCAGAATCCGATATTATCGAAGCAGACGTTTTCGCTGTATTAACACTTCAAGGTTCCGTCGATGCCAGAAATCACCCGGGTGGCACGGCGCCGGCGCAGGTTGAGATTGCCATCAGGGAGGCCAGACTCAGCCTTTCGACGCGGATAATGGATTAGAGCCTGAAGTGCTTAACGTCGGTGCCAAGTTGTTCACTGAAGACCCGATTCAATAACGCATCGAGGTTCTCACCGCTCGTTCCGCACCGCCATTCATTGCCCGCCCAGGACAGGTGGAAGCCACCGGATTTCGCGGCAACCCACACTTCATGATTGCCCAGCTGCCGACTGAGAATCGCCTGACTGCCGTCAGGGAACTCAATGGTGAGCATTCCGGCGGTGGAATCCACATCCATATCAGCATCGAGTTCATCGATACTATCCTCGATCAAAGCAAACAGTGTGTCCACCTGCTCCTCATAATCCTTGTCGATCATCGTCAAAGTTCCCGGGCCGCGTTTTCACTAAATCATCCGGCTCAAGTATACTGCACCGCTTCATGAATACACCCGGACTATCCATGCAGCGTATCCCGGCCCTGACGACGATTTTCGTCCTGTTGCTCCTCGGTGCCTGTGGGCAAAAAGGCCCTTTGTTTGTACCGGCGGACAAGCCCGACCCGGTCACCAGCGTCGAGACCGTGCCCGATGACAATGAACCCGCCCGAATAGCGCGCCAGGAGCGGGCAAACCCATGAGCGTGTTTGCATCTCGCAACGGTAGCCTGCATGTCGAGGATGTACCGCTCACTGATATCGCCGATGAATACGGTACACCCACTTTCGTCTACTCAAAACGCGCAATCATTGAGGCTTACACGGAATTCCATCAGGCATTTGAGCGCCATCCGCACCTGATATGTTATGCAGTCAAAGCTAACTCCAACCTGGCGGTCCTGAACATCCTCGCCGGACTGGGCGCGGGCTTCGATATTGTCTCTGGCGGAGAGTTGCAGCGCGTGCTCGCAGCCGGGGGCGACCCGGAAAAAATTGTCTTCTCGGGCGTCGGCAAGCAACACTGGGAGCTGTCGCTGGCACTGAAAACCGGTATATCGTGCTTTAACCTCGAATCGGCTGAAGAACTGCACCTGCTGAACCAGATTGCCGCGCAGTTGGGTGTGACTGCAGCAGTGTCGGTGAGGGTAAATCCCAATGTCGACGCACAGACCCACCCGTATATTTCCACCGGTTTGCGAGAGAACAAGTTTGGAGTATCTGATTCGCAGGCACTGCAGATTTATCGTCAGGCTCATGAGATGGCACACATCGCAATAAAGGGTATCGACTTCCATATTGGTTCGCAGATTACCGAGCTCTCGCCATTCGCGGATGCACTGGCACGCATACTGGATCTTGTCGACCAGTTGGAGAAAGAAGACATTACTCTCGCGCACATCGATGTGGGTGGTGGCCTGGGTATTCGTTATCAGGATGAAGCGCCCATCGACGTGCAGGAGTACGCCAGTTGCGTGCTACAAACGCTGGGCAACCGCCGCCAAAAGCTGATATTTGAACCTGGGCGAATGTTGGTCGGCAATGCAGGTCTATTGCTGACACAGGTTCTCGTCACCAAGCATAACGGGGAAAAGCGATTCGTTGTCGTCGATGCCGCCATGAACGACCTCATTCGTCCCGCGCTTTATCAGGCCTGGCAAAAAATCGTTAACGTAGCAGATGGCGGCAATCCGTCACTTTGCGATGTCGTTGGACCCGTTTGTGAGACCGGCGATTTTCTGGCGAAAGACAGAAACCTGGATGCGTCGGCCGGGGATTTGCTGGCCATCCACTCAAGCGGTGCTTACGGATTTGTCATGAGTTCAAATTACAATAGCCGTAACCGGGCCTGTGAGGTCATGGTTGCTGGTGACCAGTCTTTTTGCGTGCGTCAACGTGAGTCTTTCGAAGACCAGGTCAGGCTGGAAACTATCCTGCCTAATCACTTGCAATAACCGAACCCACCCGTATTCTAGAGTCACTATGTTACTTCGTTTCACTAAAATGCACGGCCTCGGCAACGACTTTGTGCTGCTTGACCTGATTTCCCAGAACATTCATATCCGGGAGGACCAGATTCGAGCCCTGGGGGACCGTCGTACCGGCATCGGCTTCGATCAGTTGTTACTGGTAGAACCACCGCGGAATCCGCAATTCGATTTCAGGTACAGAATCTACAATGCAGATGGTTCTGAGGCGCAACAGTGCGGTAATGGTGCGCGCTGCTTCGTTCGTTTCGTGCGTGATCGGGGTCTCACCACAAAAACCGAGGTGAGCCTTGAGACCAATACCGGTGGCATTCGCTGCAAACTTGAACGCGACGGCAACATTACCGTCAATATGGGGCCCCCTTCGCTGGCCCCCGAGCAGATTCCTTTTATTGCCGAGCTACCACGTATCCAGTATGAACTTGAACTCTGCTCATCAAGTCTCTCTCACATGGGCTGCGATCAGGTAGAGCGCGTTTGCATTACCCCTGTGAACATTGGCAATCCTCACGCGGTGTTGACCGTCCCGGATGTTGACCAGGCACCGCTAGCCCGACTCGGGCCACTTATCCAGAAGCACCCGCGATTCCCTGAAAGCGTCAATGTCGGTTTCATGGAGGTGGTGTCGCGCACTAAAATCAAACTACGCGTCTTTGAACGTGGCGTCGGTGAAACCCGCGCCTGTGGTAGTGGTGCCTGCGCTGCTGTGGTAGCCGGTCGCCTGCAGGGTATTCTCGATGATCAGGTGGAAGTCAGCCTGCCCGGGGGGAAACTGGAGATTACCTGGGGCGGTGATAACGCCGATATCATGATGGTCGGCTCCGCGTGTCGTGTTTTCGAAGGGCGGTTACAACTTTGACTAAATCAGATATGACA
This sequence comes from Gammaproteobacteria bacterium, assembly GCA_021773555.1. Lineage (GTDB taxonomy): Bacteria > Pseudomonadota > Gammaproteobacteria > Pseudomonadales > Azotimanducaceae. Next base: position 3,773 of record JAJFKA010000087.1, on the reverse strand, counting down.
AAAAAGAATGTAAAAGCCAGCGATGAATCCATTACCGACGCGCAGGTTGCTGGTTATCTGGACAAACACCCGGAATTTTTTAACCAACACGAAAACCTGCTAATGAATCTGGACCTGCCGCACCAGCAAGGGAAGACCATTTCGCTGGTCGAACGCCAGGTGGCACTGCTCCGTGACCGGGGCATAGAATCACGCAAAAAACTCGATGAGTTTGTCCAGTCTGCAAAGAAAAACAATGAGATATTCGACAAGTGTCGCCGTCTTATCCTCGATCTCATGGATGCCGACGATACTGACAAATTTTTCAAAGTGCTGGAGAACAGCTTTCAGCGGGACTTTGGCTGCCAGGCTTACAGCCTGATTATTTTCAGTGACACACCACACCAGATAAATCACTTTACAACCAGCGTCTCCGAAATGGCCGCCAGGGAGTATATCGGCGCCCTGATTCGAGCCAAACAACCGACACTGGGGGTGCTGCGCCCAATGGAGCAGGACTTCCTGTTCCGCCACCAGAGCGACAAAGTAAAATCCGCAGCAGTCTTATCCGTGCGCAAGAATCGCCAGATCGCACTACTGGCAATCGGCAGCGAAGATCCGAACTACTTTCAGGCCGGTATGGGTACCATCTTCATCAGCTTCATCGCCGATACCCTGGCCAAGCTCATCCCCAGGCAAATCTACCTCAAGCACCAGTAATGGGCAGCATTGCCGATCACCTTCGAACCGCGATCAATGCGTTCAGTCTTCACCTGCGTGATGAGCGAAATCTTGCTGACAATACCGTCAAGAATTATGTCCGTGACCTGAACGGCCTCGCTCACTATTGCGAACAACAGGATATTGCCGAGTGGTCCGCGCTCGCCAGCCATGATCTGCGTAAGTTTGTCACCGACGCACACAGAGCAGGCATTTCCGGGAGAACCCAGGCACGCAGACTGTCTTCAACCAGAACTTTTTTCCATTTTCTCGCCCGGGAGGGTCTGGTGCGAAATAATCCGGCACTCTCGATCAATGCACCAAAAACGCAACAAAAACTTCCCAGGACCCTTGATACAGACCAGGTTTCACAACTGCTGAACCTCAAGGGTACCGGCTGGCATGGTAAACGTGACCTGGCGATGCTGGAACTTTTCTACTCATCGGGACTGCGTCTCAGCGAACTGACCAACAGCGATCTGGGCAATCTGAACTGGGACGATGCCAACATACGCGTCATCGGCAAGGGTAACAAAGAACGCATTCTGCCTGTTGGAACTCATGCGCTTAAGGCGCTCCGTAACTGGATCGCGGTCCGGGATCAACTCCCAGCCGGTCGCTGCATGCCGGATACGGCGGCATTGTTTATCAGTGAACGCGGAGACCGCATCAGCCCACGCAATGTCCAGGCCCGGGTGCGTTACTGGACGAGACGCCAGAATGTCGCCGGTAACATCCATCCCCACATGCTACGGCACTCATTTGCCAGCCATATGCTCGAATCCAGCGGAGACCTTCGGGCAGTGCAGGAATTACTGGGTCACGCAGACATCGCCACCACACAGGTTTACACACACCTGGATTTCCAGCATCTGGCAGAGGTCTACGACAAAGCGCACCCGCGTGCGCAAAAGAAACCCGACAGTCCAGATGATTAAAGTCATCGCCTTTGATCTTGATGACACGCTCTGGGCCGTCAGACCCACCATCATCAACGCAGAGAAACGCCTGAACGACTGGTTAACCGAAACTGTGCCGGAACTGCGCTACGATGTCACCAGTATGCGAGACCTTCGCGGCCAGGTACTTAAAACAGATCCGTCGCTTACTAACAGGATTACTGAATTTCGGCGATGCATTATTGAGCGTGCATTGTTGCTGAGCGAAATACCACCGGCGAAAGCAACCAGCCTGTCAGAACAAGCCATGAGTATTTTTCTGACCGCCCGGAACGAGGTCGTATTTTTTGATGGTGCCCTGACAGCTCTGGCAGAATTGTCCGGCCAGTACATACTGGGTGCGCTGACTAACGGTAACGCTGACATCAAGCGCCTGGGACTGGATCGCTACTTCAGTTTTTCATTTTCCGCTGAACAGGTTGGCGCACCGAAACCTGCCAATAATTTGTTTAACACAGCCCTGCAACATACCAACACAGAACCAAGACAGATGGTGTATGTCGGTGATGACCCGATCAACGATATTGATGCTGCCAACGGACTTGGGTTGCACACAGTATGGATCAGGAATTCAGCAAAGGAGAAGAAGGGTGACACTCAGCCGGACGAGAGTATTGCGCACGTAAGTCACCTGCCGTCCGCGATCGAGCGGCTGATTAAAAGGCTCGAGGCATAGGGTAATCCGGCAAACAACACGATGAGATTTAGCTCGAACTTTTTGAAACGGTTTTTTTTGCGGCGTCATAGAGAGAGGTAAATAATGTCCTTAATTGAGCTGTCCGAATTGTTGGGGAATTTAGGTGAGTTTGTTGGATCATTAGCAGTACTCGCAACACTGATTTATCTGGCAGTCCAGGTAAAACAAAGTAAAGAATTGCTGGAGGAAAACCGGAAGATTGCACTGGGACAGATGTATCAGCAATCAGCCGGCTTCAGTCTGGAAATGCAACGATACATGGGTCACCCTGATCGTGCAGAACTCAGGACAAAAGTAGAGGGAGATGAACAGGTTTACAACAAAGAACACCTGGCAAATTTTGACAAATTGAGTCTTGCTGAAAAGAAACAATATCGCAGTATCCAGGCCCAGTTCTCAATACAAGTGGATAACGGCCTGTTTCAATCCACACTTGGCTTAGCTGATGATGCAAGCCGAGAAGGATATGAACGTGCAACCTTACAGAGCATGCCCTTTTGGGAGTATTACCAGTCGTTCGTGCCAACCAGATTAAGGCGTTGGTATGAAGATCATAAGGAAGAATTATAAATTCTATGTCCAGGCTGACCTCATAGATTCACATGTGCGCAGAACTACAACGGTTATCATGCAACCCGAATCAGTGATTACCTGGTCGAGAAAAGACCCTGCAAAGAAGTGGTGCCACGTCCCTCTCCCGGGATAGAGTAAGATCTGGTAATCGGCCACTTATGGATTGGAAGTCACCCGCTCAATCTCCATTTCCAGACGGGAACTAGCTAGAGCAGGGAGAATTGATTTGCTAAAATCGGTCCTGCCAAACCGTTAATCAGGGTCAATTCAGTGAGAACTATAGTATTTAGTCTTTTTTTGCTCCTTGCAGGCTGTGCGTCGGAAAGTAAACGGGTGACGATGGACGATGTTTCTGACACCGATGTCGAGCGCTACAACGAATCTGTCTCGACACCACAGAAACTGATCTGCACCCGAGAGGTACAGGTCGGATCACATTTTACCAAAAAGGTATGTCGAACACAGGCTCAAATCGAAGCAGCGAAGCGTCAGGTCGATGAAATACTGCGCAATACCGGAGCTGATGCGACAAATTCGGACGGCGGGTGAGATAAACGGGGAGCACAGAGGCACCACTTGGAACTTAATCTCGAAAACACCAAAGGTTACCCGCTGAGTGCCGAGCTTCAGGAAGAATTGCTAAATCTACAGCACGAGTGCGCCATGACCTGGAGCACCCAGGATGGTTGGCCGATGGCCATGAATCAGCTTTTCCTCTGGCACAATGGCAAGATCTGGACCACGACCTCGAGCCACAAAAAACGCGTACTGGCATTGATCAAAAGGCCCAGAAGCTGCATCGTCGTTTCAGGAGAGGGGTCGATCATCGGAGGCGATCGGTCAAT
>JAJFKA010000086.1 GCA_021773555.1 Gammaproteobacteria bacterium | reverse complement strand
TACTGGTACCTGATTATGGTACAGGCGCTCAGTGGTCTTGTGTGGTCCGGTTTTTCCCTGAGTGCGTCAAATTTTGTATTTGACCTGACTCCCCAGGAAAAGCGGGCTGGTCTCATGGCGACACATGGAGTCGTCTCCGGTATCGCAGTTTTTCTCGGGGCATCATTCGGGAGCCTGCTGGCGATCAATCTGCCAACGAGCTTCACGGCAGGGTCATTCACGGTTACCTGGACATCAGTTTTTTATGGGGTTTTCCTGATGTCCGCGCTGCTTAGAATGCTGGTCGCATTTTCTTTTTTACCGAGGCTCGAGGAAGTCAGGAGTGTTAAGCGCATGAATTATCCTGGTCTCATCTTTCGAGTCACACGATTCTCCCCAATTTCCGGTGTCATCTTTGAAGTGGTGTCACGCTACAAAAAGCAGCGGGATGAGGACGAGGGCTGAATTGCTCCTATCAGGATTTGTTTGATATATACCTTTACGGTTATATATCTATATAGTAATGTAGCGCCATGAATACCTACTCAGCCCTTTCCGACCCGAACCGACGCCTGATTCTTGATACCGTCAGGAGAAATCCCAGTACCGTCAGTATGCTTGTTGAAATCCTGGGGATCAGTCAGCCCGCAGTTTCGAAACAGCTTCGCTTGCTGCGCGAGGCTGGCCTGCTTGTGGTCAGACCGGAGCAACAGCGCCGCTGGTATGAGCTGAACGTCGAACCACTGCGTGAACTCGGCGATTGGCTTGAACCCTACAGGCACTTATGGGCTAACCGTATCGATGCCCTGGAGCGGCATCTGGACAAAATCAGCGAGGACACTCATGAACAATAATCACCCCGGATCTCGACTGGGCAGCGTTCGAAAACTTGAGGATGGACGAATCGAACTGCTGTTTGAACGTCGGCTTAAGCATTCAGTTGAGACAGTCTGGCAGGCTATCACCGATCCTGAACATCGCGCGCAGTGGGCGCCTGGTATGCACCTTGAACTGTTCGCAGGAGGCGCACTGAATATCTGGTTCAATGGCGGAAACTGCGAAGGCCCTGCGCATGTAACGGGTGTTGTCACAGTTTATCATCCACCGCATGTGCTCGAATGTGGCACGATGCGTTTTGAGCTGGAACCCTGCGAAGAGGGTTGCCTGCTTCGTTTCTCAGACATTCTCGACTTTTCGGGGACAAGAACGATAACCGAATTCACAAACTCCGTGTTGGGCGGCTGGCATGCTTACCTGGATCGGCTGGAAAGCAGCCTGCTGGGTGAAGCAATCGATTTTGACGCGCCTGAGTTTGACTATGCGAGTGTCGAGATCCCTGGCAGGGAGTGAGCGGCCGCCGGTGGTGCAGGTGTGCGGTGCAGAACGCAGAACAATGTTAAAGTTACGAATACGCCTACCGGATTCAACCATGCTCATTAATAGAATGTATCTGCTGGTGTTCATGACACTGGCGACGCCAGCCCTCGCGGCCAATCTATGCCAAAACGCTGACGGCACAATGTCCCTCCAGGAGCAACCCTGCATCAGTTCCAAGGTGACAGAACCGCTCGAATTGCTTATCCGGCCAAGAGCGAATTCACTGGCTTTGAACAATGTTGAGACACACACAATCGCCGTCGCCGGTGTTGGTGAGATCCTTTTAACGGTTTTTAGCCCGTGGGATTTTTCGGTCATCCAAACCTCACCCGAGACGGCACCTACAGCAAGTATGGTCTCGAAAACCAATGACGAAGCCTTGAGCCTGCAGATGACTTTTTTGCAAAACGCCTCCGGTCTTGCGCCCAGTGACCGTGGTGTTATCGATACGGTTCGACAGATCGGTGAGCGCTACGTCGCCGGTTCCATCGAACAAAATGTCTCGATCAGAAAGTTGCGGACCCGCATTGGCAATGCGTTTCTGGCTAACTTCAGCGATCAAAAATATCTCAATACGGCAGCCCCAACCGGTGAATATTCCAGCATAACCGTGGGTCTGGTCGCGCACCCTCAATTCGCGGTGAGTGTGACGATTCTTTCCAACGGCATGGATTCAAGCGCTCACAATGAAGCGCTGGCAGTAATCAGTTCTATTTCATTTGAACCAATACTGACCCCAGACAACCCGACAATCGCCCCCGACACCTGACCTCTGTTTCGGACTCTGTTTCGGGACACCCAGCCTTCCATTTCAGGACACCCAGCAATTCCGGTCCTGCCCAACTCAGGACACCCAGTGCCCAATTCAGGACACCCAGCATGCCGGGCTTTGACAATAGCGTTGTAACTTACACCTATTGCAGACATTTCCCCGTTTTGAGTGCTGCGAAATGTTGCGTGTCCTGAACTTGCCTCTGAAATTGCCTGGCTTACAGTACTATTGCTTACACTTTTTACAGACATTTCCGCAGAAATGGGATGACCTGAAATGTTGGGTGTCCTGAATTGGGTCAACACTTTTTACAGACATTTCCGCAGAAATGGGATGACCTGAAATGTTGGGTGTCCTGAATTGGGTCACCTGAAATGTTGGGTGTCCTGAATTGGGTCCTGAATTGGGGGGCTTGAGATTGTTGGGTGTCCTGAAATGAGGGACTAGTCGAGGCGTTTGCTGAAGCGGAGTGTGGCGAAGATCATGCCGGTGACGAAAAACAGTAGTAGTGGCCAGAGTTCATCGGTTAGAGCAGCCAGGTGCGCGTCCCTGATGACAATCCCGCGGACAATTCTGAGAAAGTGTGTGAGGGGAAAAATCTCCGCGAAATACTGCACGGCTTTTGGCATGCCCTCGAAGGGGAACATGAATCCGGACAAGAGCAATTGCGGTAAAAATGTGACGAATGTCAGCTGGAATGCCTGGAACTGCGTGGTCGCGATGGTCGAAATGATGAGGCCCAGCGTCAACACACTGGGAACGAAAAAGCCCACGGCCAGATATAGCTCCACCATTGAACCGCGTAGCGGCAGATCAAACAACCAGACACCCAGCAGCAGGATTAACGTAACCTGGATATAACCAATCACAATATAGGGCGCGATTTTGCCTACCATTAATTCCAGCGAAGTGACTGGTGTGGTTATCAGCAATTCGAGATTGCCACGTTCGCGTTCCTTGACGATAGCGATAGAAGTAAAAAGCACCATCGTCAGCGTAAGAATCACGCCGCAAAGTCCCGGGACGATGAACACTGCAGAGCGCCTTTCCGGATTGAACATCGGGAGCAACTCGAAGGTCGTTAGCGACTCTGTAGGCTGAAATCCAGCGACCGAGAGGTTAACGAGACCACGTGCCGCACCCAGGATGATCGGATCGCTATCGTCAACCAGCAACTGTGCGAGCGGACGCTGGCCGAGCGCAAGGCGGCGCTCAAAATCCGCGGGAATATGAATCCCAATACTGATCTCATTGTTTGCCAGGAGTTGCTCTAGCTCCCAGGGGCTATCCGCCGCGGACAGCCGGTCAACGACCTGACTGGCGCGAGTCGCCGCAATCAATTGTCGAGATGCACTGGTATTGGCTTCATCCACAACACCCGCCGACAAGCCGCGAACGTCATTGTTAATGGCATATCCAAAAAGTATGGTCATAACAACAGGAATCCCCGCAATCATGCCGCCAGTTAACCTGTCACGCCGAAGATGCCGGACCTCCTTGACAGCTATGGCCCAGACTCGTGAAATTGACACACCTGATATCATGCCGGCATCAGACCATGGGTAGCCATGACAAACACATCCTCAAGGTTTGGCACAACCACCTTCATTTCGGTTTTTATCCCGCTTTGCCTGAGCAGTCGCTGCAGATGCCGAATAGGTTCCGCTTCACCCGGATCAACCAGTGCATGTAGCAAGGTACCGATTTGTGCCACATCGACCACTTTTGAATTCAGCAATAGCAGGTCACGAACAGCACGGGAATGACCGCTTTCAATTTCGATCACAGTAATGGGCAAGCTTTCTTTCATTTGTCGCGGAGATCCGCTGGCGGCCAGCGCCCCCTTGTCGAGAATTGCCAGACCATGACATCGCTCAGCCTCATCCATGAAGTGTGTCGTCACCAGTATGGTGGTGCCGGTGTCCACCATATCAAACAGAAATTCCCAGAACTGTCGACGACTCTCGGGGTCGACGGCACTAGTTGGCTCATCCAGGAACAACAGGTCGGGCTCATGCAGGGTTACTGCCATAAGTGCCAGTCGTTGCCGCTGACCACCGCTCATTGTGCCCGCCAGTTGGTTCGACAATGCCTCGAGCTCAAATCTCTCCAGCAGCAGCGCAATCCTGTCATCCCGGGTCTGCCGATCCAACCGATAGATGTCGCCCATGAAGCGGAGGTTCTCAAGGGCAGTCAGGTCATCGTAAAGCGAAAACCGTTGGGTCATGTAGCCGATTCTGCGCTTCAGCACCTCTGGGTGTCTGGCGACATCGATACCGAGCACCGTCGCCTCTCCTTCGGTTGCGGTGAGCAAACCACAAAGCATGCGAATGGTTGTCGACTTACCGCAACCGTTGGGGCCGAGAAAGCCAAATATACAGGCTTCCGGAATTTCGAGGTTGAGATGGTCAACCGCGAGTATATTCCCAAACTTCCGGGTCAGATTGGTTGCGGAAATCGCTAAATTGCCTGTCATTCGACCAGGCCAGGAAACACCACTTCCACGGGAACACCAACTGGCAGATTTTCAATACCGGGGTCAACGTCCACCTCAGCAAGATAGCTAAGTCGTGATCCATCGTGTTGGTTCAATGCATAATAGGGAGTGAACGCAGCGGTAGTCGCGATCCAGCGAAGCTTACCTGGTAAGGGTTCTGGCCAGCCATCAAGATGAATTTCAGCAGCGCTGCCAACTTTCAGTCGCGTTCGCAGGGGTTCTGATACATGAATCCGGGCAAAGGTGCGACCCGTCGCTAACAGGACCACCACAGTCGCACCGGGGTTGGGGCGCTCACCAATTTCGAAGGGGAGGGCTTCGATGATACCCGCAATCGGCGCTCTGGTTGTGGCACGATCCAGGGTAATCTCAAGATCCCGCACTGTGGCCCGCGCCGCAGCATGGCGTGACCGTACCTGGTCAATTTCCTCAGATCTGGTGCCTTCAAGCATTTGATCAAGGCTTGCATTGGCCTCCGAAACCCTGGCGAGGGCTTCATCATATCGGCCCTTCAGGACATCACCCTGATTATCGGATGCGAGTTTGCGCTCAATCAGCGACAACATACGATTAAGTTCCAGCCTGCTTGTGTTCAGTGCACTGCTCGCGGCTTCGAGGCGGGCACGCGCGGCCGCAATCTGTTGTTGGCGAGGCCCGGCCTCTGCTTCAACCAGCGCTGATCTCGCCACTGCTTCATCAGCCCGGGCCCTGACCAGCGCCGCCTCTGCTCTTGCCGTGTCCTGCTGGATCAGCATCGAATCGAACAGCACGACATCGCCTTCCTGAACAAACACGCCGACAACCGCTTCACTGCTTTCCGCTGTTAGTTCTATCCGATCTTTTTCAAGCGTGCCGAGTGATGCCACTGTTTCACCACCACGATCGCATCCCGCGCCAAGCACGCTCAAACCAAGAATCAGCGCCAGCGGTTTATACATAATAGTCCTTCCGGTAAATCTGGGTTTCGTGTTTCATAATACCCTAATGTCAGAGGCCATCGGTTGCTCATCGCGACCCCAGGCCACTTGAACCTTGAAATACACCGGGGCATTCACGGGTAACGAGGTCCAAATATTTCCAGTTGACTTTGCTGTGCGCCAAAGTTAATTTAGTCTTCATTGGTTGACCTACCACTTCTGCATTACCTGCATTACTGCCCGTAGTCTGTGACAGTTGGCGAGAATAAGGCCGCATTAACCACAACCGGACGTACTGAAGGAATGATGTATGCTTGTTGCTGTTGTGTTCGTGCTATTGGTTGTCGGCTCAATAGTGTTTCACTTCCTCAGTCCTTGGTGGTTCACACCACTAGCCTCCAACTGGGGCACTATTGACGACACAATAATCATCACTTTCTGGGTGACCGGGGCGGTGTTCGTCGCGGTTAACCTATTCATGGCGTACGCAGTGTGGCGTTACCGCAACCACAAATCCAGCGAGCCCGCTCACTACGAACCAGAAAACAAGAAGCTCGAAATATGGCTGACGGCGCTCACCGCGATTGGCGTTGCCGCCATGCTGGCCCCGGGCTTGTATGTCTGGAACGATTTTGTGCATGTGCCAGAGGATGCCTGGGAATTCGAGGCCGTGGGCGAACAATGGCGGTGGTCATTCCGGCTTCCTGGCAAGGACAATAAGCTCGGTACCTCGGACGCAAGCCTGGTTAGTGAAACCAACCACTTTGGTGTTAATCCCAACGATCCTGCCGGTCGGGACGACTTGCTGGTCTTCAGCAATATCGTTCACCTCCCGGTCGATCAGCCAGTTAAGATCCTGCTCCGATCCAAAGACGTGTTACACGACTTCGCAGTCGCCCAGTTCCGCGTCAAAATGGATCTGGTCCCTGGTCTGGTATCGTATCTGTGGCTGACACCCACCGTAACCGGCTCGTACGAAATTCTCTGTGAAGAATTATGCGGTCTTGCACATTTCACCATGCGCGGAAGAGTTGTTGTGGATGATCAATCTGATTTTGATACCTGGCAGGATAACCAGATTACCTTTGCCGATTCTCAGCTGATCGGCGAAGGCAATCCGATGGTAGGCCAGGCGCTCTACGCGGTATGCAGCACCTGCCATGGTCAGGCCGGAGAAGGCAATGTACAGCTCAATGCACCCCGGTTAAGCGGTCAACAAAGCTGGTATATCCGACGACAACTTGGCAATTTTAAGAACGGAATCCGTGGGATTCATAAAGACGACGAGTATGGCAAACAGATGGCACCGATGGCCGCGATTCTGGCGGATGAGACGGCCATCCGTAATGTGACAGCTTACATTGACACTCTGCAATTGAGCGAGACGGCACAAACCATTCATGGCGACGCCGAGCGCGGACAGAATTTATACAGCACCTGTGGTACCTGCCATGGCACCAGGGGGCAAGGCAACTACGCCACCAACTCGCCTCGGCTGAATGGCCAGGACGACTGGTATCTGAAACGACAACTCAATAATTTCAAGCGTGGTATTCGAGGCGTGCATCCCGATGACCTGTTCGGCCCGCAGATGGCCAGCATGTCCAGGATGTTACGCAAAGAAGCGGATATAAACGACGTAATCGCCTACATCAACACGCTCGAAAACGAAGCGCCTGCTGATCAACTGGCAATCGCCACTACAGAGGGGAACCACTGATGGCTTATGTCGCACTCGCAGATCGAGGACAGATTCTCTCGCATCCGCACAGCTTTATAACCAAATACATCTGGAGCCAGGATCACAAGGTTATCGCCATCCAGTATGGCATCACTGCCATCTCGGTCGGTGTGGTGGCGTTAGTCCTGTCTGCGATGATGCGGCTGCAACTAGGTTTCCCGGACACTTTTTCTCTGATCGCACCCGATGAGTATTACCAGTTCGTTACCATGCACGGCATGATTATGGTGATCTATCTGCTTACTGCACTCTTTCTTGGAGGGTTTGGCAACTATCTGATCCCGCTAATGATCGGCGCACGTGACATGGTATTTCCCTACCTGAACATGCTCAGCTACTGGGTTTACCTGTTGTCCGTTATCATCCTGATGGCGAGTTTTTTCGTCGTTGGCGGCCCCACAGGAGCCGGATGGACGCTCTACCCTCCGCAGGCAATTTTATTCGGCACACCGGGCGCAGAGTGGGGCATTCTCCTGATGCTAATCTCGCTGGCGGTGTTTATCGTCGCGTTCACAATGGGTGGATTAAACTACGTCACGACAGTGCTGCAAGCCCGAACAAGAGGTATGACGCTCATGCGCATGCCACTCTCGGTCTGGGGCATCTTCACTGCCACAGTACTTGGCCTGCTCGCCTTTCCTGCGCTGTTAGTCAGTGCCATTATGATGACCCTGGATAGACTGCTCGGCACTAGTTTTTTTATGCCCGCAATTGTGTCGATGGGAGAACAGACCAACTACGGCGGAGGAAGCCCCGTGCTGTTCCAGCATCTTTTCTGGTTCTTTGGGCATCCGGAAGTCTACATTGTCGCATTGCCCGCCTTCGGTATTGTGTCAGACCTGTTAAGTACGCACGCGCGTAAAAACATCTTCGGTTATCGCATGATGGTCTGGGCCATTATCCTTATCGGTGGCCTCAGTTTTATCGTCTGGGCTCATCATATGTATGTCAGTGGCATGAACCCTTACTTTGGATTCTTTTTCGCAACAACCACTCTGATTATCGCGGTGCCTACCGCCATCAAGGTTTATAACTGGGTACTGACACTGTGGCGAGGCAATATTCATCTGAGGGTACCGATGCTGTTTGCAATCGGCTTCATTTTCACTTTCGTTCATGGCGGCTTGACCGGGATTTTTCTAGGCAATGTTGTCGTTGACCTACCACTCTCGGACACCTACTTTGTCGTTGCCCATTTTCATATGGTCATGGGCGTTTCTCCCATCCTGGTCGTGTTTGGCGCGATCTATCACTGGTATCCGAAAATTACCGGCAGAATGTTCAACGAGACGATGGGAAAATTCCATTTCTGGTTGACGTTTCTCGGAACCTATTCAATCTACCTGCCCATGCACTATCTCGGGTTTCTCGGCGTGCCACGCCGTTATTATGCCTACGAAGGTATTGAGTTTATCCCGGAGTCAGCACTACAACTTAACTCCGGTATCACCATTGCCGCTTTGTTCGTCGCCGTCGTGCAGATTCTCTTTTTCGTCAACATGATCTGGAGTCTTTTTTACGGTAAAAAAGCCGAAGGAAATCCCTGGGGAGCCACGACACTTGAGTGGCAAACACCACAAACCCCGCCTATCCACGGAAACTGGGGCGATGAATTGCCAGAGGTGCATCGCTGGGCTTATGACTACAGTGTCCCCGGCGAAGCGATTGACTTTATTCCACAAAATGTCCCTGCAAACGACAATCCTGAAGCGCACCGCACATGAGCACCATCGTTTTCTTCATATTTATCATGGTGGGATTGTCTTACTGGTGGTTGTGGCGGCAGAAAGTTCTGGAACAACCGTGGGTCACAGAAGGCACCGACATAGATTTGCGTGATGACATAGCGCAAATCAGTCCAACGGCCAAGACCGGACTGATCATCTTTCTCGCCGTGGTCACCAGCCTGTTTTCGCTTTTCATCAGTGCCTATTTTATGCGCATGTCCCTGAATGACTGGTTGTCAGTCGACGAACCCTTGTTCTTGTGGCTTAACACAGCACTGCTGGTCCTGGCGAGCATATCCATTCAATGGTGCGCAGGTGCCGCCAGAAATTCAAACATCCGGACGGTCCGATACACACTCCTGGCAACCGGCGTTTTCACTGGTGCATTTATCTGGGGGCAACTACTCGCGTGGCAAGACCTCAATGCGGCAGGCCACTACCTGCAATCGAATCCAGCGAACGCATTTTTCTATTTGTTGACAGGCCTGCATGGCTTGCACCTGCTGGGTGGTCTGTGGGTCTGGTCCAGAACCACGCTTCGCGTTATGGCTGGAGTGAATACTGATCAGGTGAAACTGAGCGTGCAGTTGTGCCGAACCTATTGGCACTACCTGCTGGCCGTGTGGATTGTATTGTTCGGCATACTGCTTTCCACCTGAGAAAGGCGGCATAGAAACAGGCAGATCAAGAAAAGCGCCACAAAAAAGGGGACAGCACAATGTCCGATAACGCGATTACAGATACGCTACAGCCCGATGGATTTGTTGGCATCGTAGAGGACTGGTCAGCCGACAAGCAGGCATTCCAGGTGCCCTGGGGCAAGGCCATGATGTGGATATTCCTGCTCAGCGACACATTTATTTTCAGCTGCTTTCTCACTTCCTATATGAATGTGAGAATGTCCACCACAGTACCGTGGCCAAATCCCAGCGAAGTTTTTGCGCTAACGATTCTTGGCAATCATATTCCGCTGGTACTGATCGCAATCATGACCTTCATCCTCATCAGCAGTAGCGGGACCATGGCCATGGCCGTGAACTTCGGATACCGCAAGAACCGTAAGGCTACCGCATTGTTAATGGTAGCAACGGCTCTGTTTGGTGCATCATTCGTCGGCATGCAGGCATTTGAGTGGACCAAGCTGATCGTTGAAGAAGGCGTCCGACCCTGGGGTAATCCCATGGGAGCGGCACAGTTCGGATCCTGTTTTTTTATGATTACTGGATTTCATGGTTTGCATGTATCCGCTGGTGTCATCTACCTCAGCATCATTACCTTCAAGGTTAACCGTGGTGACTACGATAGAAGTAATAACTATGAGGCCGTCGAGATCGCGGGTTTGTACTGGCATTTCGTCGATCTGGTCTGGGTATTCATATTCGCTTTTTTCTACTTGTGGTGAGGTAACTAACATGGATGCAACTGAACAACATCCCATCAGCATCTATCTGAAAATATGGTTTTTGCTGTTTGTTCTGAGCACTTTGTCCTATCTGGTGGATTATTTTGGATTCCAGGGACTGTTACGCTGGGGACTGATTATTACCTTCATGTTACTCAAAGCAGGATTTATCATCGGAATATTCATGCATATGGCCTGGGAACGTTTAGCGCTGGCTTACGCGATTCTGGCACCTCCCCTTGCTCTTCTTGTGCTCATCTCGCTGATGGCAATTGAGGCAGAACATACTTTTCTGACCCGGCTTCTGTTCTTCGATTCGTGACGCGGCTGCGATGCGTCTCCAAAAAGATATAACCACAAATCTGGAAGCCACTCGCGGCGATCCAATCGACGCGATCGTCTGGCGTGACTATCTCGAACTGTGCAAACCGAAGGTCGTCGCACTAATGTTGCTCTGCGCAACTGTCGGCATGTTCCTGGCGCTACCAGGTCTTCCTCCGGTGGAACTGGTTTTGTTAACCAATCTCGGCATCGCGCTCGTTGCCGGATCCGCCGCAACGGTTAACCACATTATTGATGCGCGTATCGATGCTAAAATGGCGAGAACCGCGCAGCGCCCCATAGCAGGCGGGCGTATTACAATTCCGTCCGCTATTTTCTTCTCCGCAGTCATCGGGACAACCGGGATCACGATTCTCGCACTCTGGGTAAACCCGCTGACCGCCTGGTTAAATCTGGGTTCATGGATTGGCTATGGCGTGATCTATTCAATGTATCTTAAGCGTGCCACGCCTCAAAACATTGTCATCGGTGGGCTGTTCGGTGCCGCGCCACCACTCTTTGGCTGGACCGCAATTACCAATCAAATTGAATCCGGTGGTGTTTTGCTGATGATGATTATATTTATCTGGACGCCGCCACATTTCTGGGCACTGGCGCTGGACCGAAAGGAGGAGTATGCAAAGGTCGATATACCAATGTTGCCTGTCATCTATGGCGACAGGATCACGAAGCTATATATCCTGGGATACACATTGGTTTTGGTTATGGTCAGCATCATGCCTTACATCATCGGCATGAGCGGCTTAATTTATCTCCTTGGCGCGATATCGTTGGGCGCAGGATTTGTCTTTCGATCATCGCAACTCATGCTCGGCAGGCCCCGGGCTGCGATCCTGACCTTCCGCTACTCCATCGTTTACCTGATGACACTTTTTCTGGCCCTCGTCATTGATCACGTTTTCGTGAACACTGTTGTGAACGCATTCTCGTGAACACAAAGTCGTGAATGCCAGGTTTTGAATGCGAGGTCGTGAACACAAAATTGTGAACACGAAACAAGTCTGTCCGTCACCAGACCCCACCGTCGCGAGTTCCTGGAGCATCAACTATTTGTGTTTCAGTTGCGCTCGACTATAGAGATTACGATCGATAAAAGCATCCAGCCAGTGTAATCCAGCAAACATCCAATGTGGATTTCCCACTTCTGTACCCACCTCAATAAGATCTGGATGGTTTTTCAGCATGTGGCTGAACTCAAGTTCCTGATGTGGATCAAGGTCAACGAAAAACACGTGTTTGCCTTCATCCAATGCCTTTTCGAATTGCTTGTAGTGATAGTTCGGTTTTTGAATACCGATCAAACCACCTTCCCAGGTACAAAATCCAAATACCACAATAGACAGGAAGATGTACGGAACCCAGCCTACAATTTCGTCGGGCAGGTCAAGTGCATAAGCGCCACCGAGCACAATGATTACACCAACAATACCGACGAGCGCACCGACTTCTGCAGAATGCACAATGTCTCGCTCAAACAGGGATTGGACTGCATGCAAATGAATGTGGTTATCGACACCCACAGCGTCATTGCTCAATACATGTATCTGCGGATTTTCAATACCACCCGCTTCCAGTTGCTCTTCAAGACGCTCCAGATCATCTAAATCATCACCAACAACGTAATGCCTTAGTGTATTCATACCACCCCCTTATTATTAATGGTTGAGGTAACCGATACTTCTAAGGTCATACAACTGTGTCATTCCGCAAAACGGTCAGAACGGTCAAAACTGTGATCGTGGCCAGGGGAACGAATGCACACTACTAATTGACACGGTTACTTCCAATTGTAGCAACGCATCAACGAATAGCAATCGTTGGTTAGGAATGATTTCGTCTAAGAAAACAGCGTTTACTCAACATACTGACTGGAGTCAGGCTGTCACCAGAACTGGTTTGGGAAACATCATGGCTTGCTCACATGCGATGCTTCAATGCGTGACTGAATATAGGCGCCTGCAGAGATCTGTGGAAATCGGACTGGATGCTGATCGTCTATACAACTATCCAGCGCACTAACTGGTGTGCTGGAATCAGGATCAACGAATACCGCAACAGAGTATCGGGGTGTTGGACCATGTCGAGGTCGAACGCGGTGCTCCGTAGACTTGAAACGTCCGTTCGTCCATCGCTCCATCAGGTCCCCGGTATTGATCACAATGGCATCGCGATTGGGATCCACATCCAGCCATCGGCCTTTATCATTCACCTGAAGTCCGGCTACATCATCCTGAAAAAGCAGCGTAATCATGCCGTAATCAGTATGTGCTCCAGCGCCTAACTGACCGCTCGCGACAGTCTCAGTCAGGACCGGCGGATAGCACAACAGACGTATACTCACGTTTTCACCGCGATGATATTGCACAAAAAAATCCACCGGTACGTCGAGAATGGTCGAAAAAACTCGCTGAACCTTGTAGGCGCTCCGCATGCAGGCCTCATTGAACTCGGTCATCACGTCACGAAAAGTATCATCAGGCCAGCGGCGGTCGTGTCGATTGTGTCGGGACAGGTGCCGCATGGTAAATGTTTCCTTCAAATCAGCCGGTCGCCCAGGATCAAGATGTTCAATTCCAAGCGCCTGATAACCGAAATTTTCCGCGGGCGATCCATAAGCTGATCTGGCTTTGTCTTCGGGGGAGCCGGAAAAAAATCGTCGGCTGAGCGCGAACACTGACTGAAGTTGCTCGCGACTCACATCAAGATTTGTTACTGCCATAAAGCCAATGGTAGAAAGCGCAAGCTCAATATCTGCGCCAATGGACGCCAGCGACCGAGGATCAGCTTCGTCATATCCAGAGAAATCAATCAGCGGCAGTTCCATGGGTTACTCCGGTAATCCTGTCTGAGTGTCGAGGAAACCCAGCAAATCTGACCTTTCGCTCGTCGTCATCCCAGTGACATTACCCAGTGGCATATAGTTACTGACGATCGCCACCCGCATCCTTGCGGCACTCGTGTTGATGTCCGCGAGGCTATTGAGCAATACGCCTCCCGGCGCCGCAGCAAATCCAGAAAAAGTCGGATTTTCCGCGTGACATACCGTGCAGTGTTGATGCACGATTTCAAGCGCACGCTGATCAGTCAGCTCATGAGCTGACGATTCCCGGTCAACCTGCTCATATCGTTCATAACCGAGATAGACAGCCAGAATCAAAAATGCCACGAATGCCTGTATCAGGATTGCTGGTTTCACCTCACCTCGATGACGCAGGTTAAAAAAATGTCTGGCATAGGCCATCACTGACATCATATAAACAAGGACGATCCAGTTATATTGATGACCGTACAGAAATGGATAGTGATTGCTGATCATGCAGAACAATACCGGTAAGGTGAAGTAGTTGTTATGCGTCGATCGAAGTTTAGCGAACCCAGCCAGGCTGGCGTCGGGTTCATTTCCGGCTTCAACTGCTTTAACAAATGCCCTTTGCGCAGGGATAATACCCAGGAAAACATTGCCCGCCATGATGGTGCCCATTAACGCACCGACATGCAGGTATGCCGCCCTGTCAGAAAAAAGTTGCACCGATAGCCAGGACAGCACGGTCAGATAGATCACTACGGCTACCGCAAACAAACCTGAGTGATGTTTCAATGGTGTCCGCAGCGCCAGTTCGTACCCCAGTAATCCGAGGCATAGATATCCCAGGCTCGCCCAGATCGCCGAGCCAGGATCACTAATCCAGTTATCGGGGCCCACCAGATATGATTGTGCCTGAAGATAGTAGACCGCGATGATCAGGAAGCTACCGGTAATCCAGGTTGTATAGGCTTCCCACATTGACCAGTGCAGGGTAGCAGGCCAACTGGGGGGGGCCAGATGATACTTGTTAAACTCGTAAATTCCACCACCGTGAATCGACCAGATATCTCCCTTGATGCCAACCTCTTTTTTCCATTCCGGAGGTTCCTGCAAACTATTATCCAGCCATATGAAATGTAATGACGCACCAATCCAGGCAATTCCGGTAATCAGGTGTAACCAGCGCACGATCAGACTCAGCCAGTCAATCACGTAGGTTTCAATCACGCGCCTGGCCTCGCGATCAGCTGCGTAAACTTATTGTGACGCTCGATCCCGTGACAGTAGGTTCGCTCGATGCATCTATCGTCCCCCAGTGTCATATAGACAAACAACTCCTCCGCGATCGTCGTGCACTGTGCAACTCGTCGTTCGATGATGGGCGTCGGACACGGATCGATGACCACAAAATCAGCTTCACGGCCAATCTCAAAACTCCCAACAAATTCGTCAAGGTTCACTGCGGCCGCGTTACCTAAAGTCAATCGGTAGAACGCTTCAAACGGATGTAGTGAGTAGCCTTGCATCTGACACACCTTGTAGGCCTCAGCCAGTGTCATCAGCATCGATAAGCTTGTTCCTCCACCCACATCAGACGCGATCGATACCGGCACACCTGCCGCCGTTAGCTTCTCCATTGGCATCAGGCCGCTCCCAAGAAACAGGTTCGATGTCGGACAAAAAGCCACGACTCCACCACGATCCGCGAGGCGCCTGATTTCGCTTTCCGACAAATGAATACAATGCGCAAAGATAGACCGCTCGGTTACCAGGCCAAACCGGTCATAATTATCAAGATAATCCTTTGCCTCCGGATATATTGATTCCAGCCAGCGGATCTCCTCGAGATTTTCTGACATATGTGTCTGCAACCAGACATCGTCACATTCCTGCATCAGTCTGGCCGCCATCTTCAACTGCAAGACACTACTTGTGCCGGCAAACCGGGGAGTCACCGCATACCCGAGACGGCCCTTGCCGTGCCAGCGATTGATCAGGGCAAGGCTGTCTTCAAAGCCACTCTCGGCCGTGTCCTGCAATGCCGGTAAGGCATTTTGATCCATCAAAACCTTACCGGCGACCAGGCGCATGTCCCGTGCGAACGCCTCACTAAAAAGCGCATCTGCAGCATGGGCGTGACTGGTCGTGAAAACAAATGATGTGGTCGTACCAGCAGCGAGGCTGTAATCAACGAAATCAACCGCGGCCGCCTGGGCATAAGCCTCATCTGCGAACTTTGACTCAGCAGGAAATGTGTAGTTGGCCAGCCAGTCAAGCAACTGCGTGCCGTAGGACGCAATCACGTCTATCTGGGACGAGTGCACGTGGGTATCAATAAAACCCGGCATCACCAGATGCTTCGGCAACCACTCACACAGTTGCAAATCCAGCCCTTGTCGTTCGGCGCTTTGCGCATCACAACAGATGGCTACCTTGCCGCTTTCAACGATCAACACGCCATCTTCAAGATAGTCGACATTGTGGCCGCTCTGATCGGGCTTGCCATGGAACGACAATATCCGGGAGCGCAACGCAATCTTTGACATCAGCTTCCCCGGTACGTCGAGTAACCAAAAGGATTTAACAGCAGAGGCACGTGGTAGTGCTGTGCTTCATCCCTGACGACAAACTGAATCTGAATGTCGCCATAAAATCCAGATTCCCCTTGTCGCTCAAAATACTCTGCAACATGAAAGGTGAGACGATAATTCGTCTTGCGCAGGACGAACTCGCCATCCCACTTGGCCACTCTTCCATCCTCATTAGTCGAACCGGTGGCGACGGCGACCATTAGTCCAGCCTCATTCTCCTGCGCAAGGTCGACTTTCACTGCCCCGGCGGGCTTGCCAATGCTGGTATCAAGAATATGAGTGGAAATAGTGTTTTTCATTCGGTCATCCGTACTATTTTTTAACGAGTGCCTTAAGGCGCAGCCGGGTAATGGCGGCTTGCTCGGCTGCCGCATTTTCTAGTTCAACCTGTCGAGAATTGGTCAGCCGCGATTGCAGTATTGCCAACATCTCGGCGGCTGTTTTGCCGGTTGCACACACAATAAAAATAAAACCGTTGGCTTCAACATACGCATCATTACCCTTTAGCAGGGCCTTTAGAATTTGTTCATCCGCGGCAGCGATCTGACCCTGTTCGCGGCTCGCGGTATCGGCATATTTATTGCTGAGCGCACCGAGATCGCCAATTTTCGGATGCCCCGCGTAGGCCTCCAATTGCTCGGCCTCTGTCGTCACCTCCCAGAGTCCCAGGGCTCGTGACAGTACCGCCGGTAAGTCCGCGTACGGCCGAGCAGACACCATTGCTTCTGCCCAGCGGTGACAGGCGCAACATTGATAAAAGATCTCTGCAGCCTCCCGGGGCGACAACGCGTTAAGTTCTGCGAACTTCATTCCCTGTCCGCCGGATTCGCGTTGAGCACTTCCCTGATTTCTCGCCAGCCGAGGCCACGTCGAGCCAGTCGGGACTCCTTTGGTGCGAGGGAAATCAGCTGGGCAGCAATCGAAACAGCGACCTCCATTGGTAATTTGCCACTAACTTCCGACAAACCGATGGGGCAACGAAGTTGTTCGATGGCTGCTTCGCTGAAGCCATCGTGCGTTAACCTTTTCCTGAACCGGGCAGCCTTCGTCGCCGAACCAATCAGACCAAGAAAGGAGCAATCCTCCGCTTCAAGAATTTGTGCAACCAGGCGATAGTCGAGCCCATGGTCATGGGTCACGATGACAACGTCCGCCGCCGAGGGCATGCTGGCAACGTAATCTTCCGGTGTCTCCATCAGAACAATCTCTGTGCCCGGCGGGACGCTGTCGGGAAACAGTGATTCACGGCTATCAACCCAGGTAACGTGCATATCCAGTTCGCTGACAATTTTGATCAGGGCGCTGGCAACGTGTCCGGCACCGAACACAACAAGCTCGCGGTCTGCGCCGCCAAATGATTCAAACATTACCGTAACGCTGCCACCGCAGCACTGCTGGGCTTCGGCCGCAAGCGGAAAGTGATGCACCTGTTGCAGCACCTGCCCTTTGACTATCAGTCTTCGCGCCTCGTCAATCGCCAGCAACTCAAGCTTGCCACCGCCAATGGTGTCATAGCACTGCTCACTGGTAACCACCATTTTGCTACCACCTTCACGCGGTGTCGATCCGCTCGTGCCAATGACAGTGACCAATACAAAAGGTGCGCCTTCTTGCTGGCATAGTGAGACTGCCTGTTGCCAACGATGCTTAATCATTGCATCGACGCTCGCGCAACCTGAATACACCGATATACTTCCTCACTTGTCGCTGGCGCATTCATCGCAGGCCGAAATTTGTAATCTGTGATGCTCGCACAGGCGTCGCGCAGGGCACACCACACAGATAGTGCTAACATCAAAGGCGGTTCGCCAACGGCCTTTGAGCGATAAATCGTATCCTCATTATTGTCCTCATCGTAAAGCGCGATATTAAATTGCTCAGGTACATCATACGCGGTCGGAATTTTGTAATTGGCAGGGCTATTCGACAACAGCCTGCCGTCAATATCCCAGGACAATTCTTCCGTGGTCAGCCAACCCATTCCCTGAACAAAGCCACCTTCAATCTGGCCTAAATCAATCGCCGGATTCAGCGAACGGCCGACGTCATGCAGAATATCCACACGACTCAACCGATACTCCCCCGTCCGTGTATCAACAATGACTTCCGAGGCAGCTGCTCCATTAGCGAAGTAATAGAATGGACGCCCAGTCCCGTGCTCGAAATCAAATCCGATATCAGGTGTTTTGTAAAACCCCGCTGCAGACAGATGAATCCGATTCAGATAGGCGAGCTTTACAATCTCTTCGAAGGGATAGGTTACATCGCCAACCCGAACCCGATCGTTTAAGATGCTGACCTGGGCAATCGGTACACCGTAATGACCCGCGGTAAATTCGTTCAGTCTCAAAACCAGCTGCTGCGCAGCATCCAGAACCGCCATACCGTTTAAGTCACTGCCGGATGAGGCGGCGGTCGGTGAAGTATTCGGAACCTTGTCAGTTCTCGTCGCGGTTACCTTGATCCGTCTTTCATGAACCCCTAGTGCCTGCGCCGCCACAACGACCATTTTGGTGTACAGCCCCTGCCCCATTTCTGTGCCACCGTGATTGACCTGGACGCTTCCATCAGCATAAATATGCACGAGTGAACCCGCCTGGTTTAAATGCTTGGCTGTAAATGAGATGCCAAATTTCACCGGTGTGAGTGCCAGTCCTTTTTTAAAGTGAGAAGCGGACCCATTGAACTGCGCGATCGCTCGTCTGCGATTACGGTAGTCACTACTGTTTTCTAGCCGATCCACAAGTCCCGGCAATACATGTTGTTCGATCGTTTGGCCATAAGGGGTCGTGTTACGCCCCGGCTGATAGAGATTAGCCTTGCGTGCATCCAGCGGGTCTATCTGCAGTACTGTGGCAATGTCATCGAGCATTGCCTCGGCCGCAATCATGCCTTTAGGGCCTCCGAATCCACGAAAAGCCGTATTCGAAACGGTATTCGTCCTGCACCGATAGCCGGTTATTCTGGCCGAGTCATAATAATAGCTGTTGTCGGCATGAAACATCGCTCGATCGACGATACCCTCCGACAGATCTGGTGAGTAACCACACATACCCGCCAGGTCCAGTTCAACACCCTGAATCTCTCCGCGCTGATTGAATCCAACGTGATAACGATTCCAGAAATCATGACGTTTTCCGGTTTGCACCATGTCGTCACTCCTCGGCATTCGATATTTAACCGGTCTGCCGGTACGTAACGCAAACAGTGCCGCCGTGCAGGCAAGTGCCGCGGCCTGCGATTCTTTCCCCCCGAACCCACCGCCCATACGACGAACTTCAACCTGGATTTTATGCATTGGCATGTCCAATACACTGGCGGTTAGTTTTTGAACTTCTGTGGGATGTTGTGATGAACTGTAAACCAGCACCCCACCATCCTCGTCGGGGACACAGAGGCTTACCTGACCTTCCAGATAAAAATGCTCCTGCCCTTTAACGTACTGTTCACCTCGTAACGAGAACTCTGCCTCGGAGATGGCAACCCCAGCGTCACCTCGGACAAATGACTTTTCAGGCAGCACAAAGGATGCCGCATCCATCGCCTGGCGAATAGTCACAATCGGGACGAACGTTTCGTATTCAATTTGTGCTCGCGCACATGCCTGTCTGGCTAAACGCAAGGAGGTCGCAGCGACGGCAAACAAGGGTTGTGAATGAAACTGCACCTCATTCCGGGCGAATAACGGGTCACCTTTATAGACCGGACCAATATCATCGTCCCCGGGAATTTCAGCCGTGGTAATGACATCAATGACTCCTTCGCTTTGACGTACTGCACTAAGATCCATTGACAGAATCGCTGCAAAAGCTCGATCTGCCTTTCCCGTCGCAACATGTAAAAGATCCGGCCACTCGGGAATATCGTCGATGTACTGTGCGCGACCGGTGACATGCTTCACTGCGGATTCATGCACCCCTGGCCTGCTCGTCGTGATGTCATCCATCGCCGAGTGCTCCGGACGCATCAAATTCAAGATCATCCACTCTCGGCAGCGCCGTACCTGCAAATTCCCGCAAGGCGCGATCCAGCATTTCAGCCGCCATGTCCATCCTGAACTGAGCACTGGATCGAACGTCAGACAGTGGTGTTAATTCGTTCCTAAGCTGTCCACAAACCCTGGTAATGAGCAATTCATCCACTGCCTGACCTGTCAGCAGTTTCTCGAGAGCCGGTATCCGCAGCGGTACCGCAGCCATACCCCCAAAAGCAATACGAGCAGTCTCGATATGAGAAGCATCTCCATAAAAGGAGAAGGCGCCCATAACAGAAGAGATATCATCTTCCAGGCGCTTGGAATGTTTGTAGAAGCGATGAAATTGAGCCAGCGATGCGATGGGTACCAGCACAGCAACGATATATTCATCCTCTGTGAGCACCGTCTTCCGGTAGTCCACATAGAATGCATCAAGGCGGACTTCCCGTTCGCCCCCGCTGGAGTTTCGCAGTAGCAGTCGCGCATCCCAGGCCATCAGTGCGGGCGGTGTGTCAGCAATGGGAGAGGCGTTGGCAATATTGCCGCCTAACGTACCGCTGTTACGGATCTGTCGGGATCCGAGTCGATGCAGCAGTTTAACAAATATAGGCGAACGCCCCGCAAACCACGCTTCGAGATCTGTATAGGAAACCGCCGCACCGATAACCATATCACTGCCTGCAGTCTCCAGCACGCGCATCTCTGCTACATCCATGACGTCAATCAACTGCGAATAGCGGCGCCAGAACTGCGTAATATTAAGGCCGAAATCGGTAGCACCCGCGACAATGCAATCACGCCCGTGTTCTCCCACAAGTCGATCGAGTTCGGCCAGATTACGTGGTCGGGCGTAAGATTTCCCGGACAGCTCTGTATCGGTGATATCGAGAAACCGTCGCGCAACATCGTGACAGACTGTGGGGGGCGCTGGAGAATTCAGGGCCGCAATTCCCGCCGCAACGATCGGCCGGTAGCCGGTACAGCGACAAAGATTCCCTGATATGCCCAGCTTGACCTGATCACTGACTGTGTCAGTTGACGTGCCGACAATGCCTTGCTCGACGAGATTCGCCAACGACATGACAAAGCCGGGAGTGCAAAATCCACACTGCGATCCATGACAGGTTACCATCGCTTTTTGCGCTGGATGGAGTCCATCGTCACTCTCCAGGTCTTCAATAGTGACCAGGTGCTTCCCGGCAAGATTACCAGCCAGTGCGATGCAGGCATTGATAGTTCGATACTCAATGTTGCCATTGTTGTTGCTACCCACCATCACGGTGCAGGCGCCACAATCTCCGGATGCGCATCCCTCCTTTGTTCCCATGAGCCCTCGCTCACGAAGCATCGACAACACCGTGGTGTCCGCTTCCACAGCAATCGATACGCGTTCCTTGTTCAGCACGAGTTCCAATCAGGTCCACCTTGTTCAAGCGGCGCGTCATCAATCCGCGCCTTTCATCTCGCCTTGCCTGGATAACTTTAATCAATTTTCTGACCAAGTCGATAGTTTTTACTATTTTTCTATTTTTTGCTACTAAATTCTTTAATTATCAGTACTATATAGAAATTCCATATGTTGACCATATAGTCAGGAAGCCTGTAGTGATCAAGCAAATGCCAGAACGAGCGAGCACTCGCATCAGGGACCGACAATTCAAGACCATCCTGCAGGCGGCAATCGACGAGTTCAGCTTACTGGGTTATAAAGCCACCAGTGTCCAGTCAATCGCAGACCGTGCCGGTGTCGGTAAGGCCAATGTCCACTATTATTTCCGCAACAAAGAAAATCTTTACACGGAAACGTTGAATCACATCATCGAGCTCTGGAATGTCTCATTCGATGAAATCAAGGCCAGCGAAGACCCGGCTGTTGCTCTCGACCGATTGATTCGCGCCAAGGTCAGATTGTCCTATACACACGCTAACGCATCACGCTTGTTCGCCAATGAAATCATCCATGGCGCGACCCACCTGCGTTACTATTTAAAACACGATATGCGCAGCTGGGTCCGCGAGAAGACTGCCATCATTCAGGGGTGGATAGACGACGGCAGAATGGACCCGGTTAATCCGGCACATCTGATTTTTCTTATCTGGTCCTCAACCCAACACTACGCAGACTTTGAAACCCAGGTACTGACGATTCTGAACCACGCGGAATACGAGGCGGAGATGATCGAGGAAATTTCTGACTTCCTGTCGACGGTAATCCTGAAAGGATGTGGGTTGAAACGACCATGAAGACCTGGATAAAAAATCCGTTAGCTGCCTGGACCGGAAATGACCAGGACGCCTCAGGTGGAATTGTGGTGGACGGTGAACTCATCGTCGAACTGGTCTCCGCGGGGAGTCAGCCGTCATCAAAGGTTGACTCGGTTTTTGAAGCTGACGGTTGTGTTGTGCTGCCCGGCCTGATCAATTGTCATCACCATTTTTACCAGACCCTGACGCGGGCACTGCCCGCCGCCCTTAACAAGGAATTGTTCGACTGGCTCACCTGCCTCTATCCGGTTTGGGCGAATCTTGATGAACAAGCCATTTCCGTGTCGAGTGAACTGGCGCTAACCGAACTGCTGCTATCCGGTTGCACGACCGCAGCTGACCATCACTATGTTTTCAATGACAGTACCAGTCACGCCATCGACGTGCAGGTAGAGGCAGCAAAACGTGTTGGCATACGCGTGTTATTGACACGTGGTTCTATGAGCCTCGGACATAAGGAGGGCGGATTACCTCCGAACACTGTTGTACAGTCGTCAGATGAAATACTGATGGACAGCGAGCGCGTCATCGGCCTGTACCACGACCCAAGCGAAGGATCGATGCTGCAAATCGCCCTGGCGCCCTGCTCGCCCTTTTCGGTTACTTCTGAACTTATGAGTGACAGCGCCGTACTGGCCCGAAAACATCAGGTGCTACTGCATACTCATCTTGCCGAAACCCAGGATGAGAATGCTTTTTGTATTGACCGATTTGGGCTTCGCCCGCTTGACTATCTGGAAAGTGTTGGCTGGCTGGCACCTGATGTCTGGCTGGCGCACGGAATTCATTTCGATCAGACAGAGATCAAGCGTCTGGGCGAGGCTGGTACCGCCATCTGTCACTGCCCGGGATCAAACATGATGCTTTCTTCAGGCCTGTGCCCGGTTACTGATTTGATCAATGCCGGGTCGCCGGTGGGCCTGGGAGTCGATGGATCAGCTTCCAACGACAGTTCCAACCTGATGCAGGAAGTTCGCCTGGCATTTCTGCTACAACGGCTCAGATATGGCTCAGCGAATGTCAGCCACGAGGACGCCTTGCGGCTTGCTACCACCGGGGGCGCAAGATTGATGAAACGCAGTGATATTGGCGAATTGGCCACGGGGAAACAAGCCGACATCGCCATGTTCAAACTGAACGAACTGCGTTTTGCCGGTGCAGGTGACCCACTCGCTGCACTCGTTCTCTGTGGTGCCCATCGCGCCGAGCACGTCATGGTCGCGGGCAAGCTAAAAGTTACAGAAGGCCAACTGGTCGACGGGGATATCGACTCGCTGATCGAAAAACAGAATCAGCAGGCAAAAAAGCTCATCTCCCGCTAGGCTCACAGGAGAACGGCTGCCCTGGTTTCACGAAAAAAGCAGTCGGCCAAAAAATCCTCGATTCAGCTTTTTCTCACAGGTTGCCAATTGCTCGGTATAGCGATTCGAACGCGACGAAACTTTTTTGGCAACATCGGTCAGCCATTTCTTTTTCCTATAGCTCGCTTTGGCGAATCCACCTTGCCCTTCGTGGTACGCAAGATAAAGATTGTACGCATCATCCTTGCGGATCTTGTTCCGCCGCTGGCTCTGATCGTTATACCAGCCAATAAAATCCATCGCATCTTTGAAGTCGTTACGGTCAGCACCCCATTTACCAGTCGCCTTACGATACGCCCGCCAGGTTTCATCGGTTGCCTGTGCATAACCATAAGCACTCGCAGGACGCGGCCCGGGAATGATCCAGAGGATTTTGGTTCTCGGCGGTTTCGCCTTCGACCGGAATCTGGACTCCTGGTGCACAAACGACATCATCACCGGAATTGATGTGCCCCACCGCTTCGAAGCCCGCCGGGCTTGCTTGTACCAACCACTTTTCTCGTCAAAAATTTCGCACACATCGTCTAAATCTGAAGGCGGCGCAGACGCGCAACCTGAAAGGGCAACAAGAACAGCCAGTATGGTTAAACGTAATATCATCATGCGCTGTGGTCATCCAAAAAAGTAAGCAGATCCAGTTCACTCAACACCTTGATACCGAGGTCCTGGGCTTTTGTTAATTTCGAGCCGGCTGCATCGCCTGCAACAACACAGGAGGTCTTTGCCGACACAGAACCTGCCACTTTTGCACCGAGGGATTGCAATCGCGTTTTGGCTTCGCTGCGGGTCAGGCTCGTCAGGGTACCCGTCAGTACCCAGGTCTGCCCCTCCAGAGTTCGCGAGTCTACCAGTGCGTCCTCCATTTCCCAGTGCAGACCAACTTCGTGGAGCAGCGATTCGACCACCCTGGCATTCACAGCCTGCCGAAAAAACTGGTAGATCTTACCGGCAACTATCGGTCCGACATCCGCAACCGACTGCAGCGCTTCGAGTTCCGCTTGCTGTAACGCGGTCACATCGCGAAAATGCAACGCCAGATTTCGCGCGGTTGCTTCTCCAACTTCATGGATGCCCAGGGCGTAAATAAAACGCGGTAGCGTTGTCTGTTTGCTCTTCTCAAGAGCGGCCAGCAAATTGTTGGCAGATTTTGGCGCCATACGTGGCAGGCTGACGAGTTGTTCTTCATTGAGCCGATACAGATCCGATGGATCGCTGACGAGCCCTTCATCAACCAACTGGAATACCAGCTTTTCACCAAGCCCTTCAATATCCAGCGCAAGCCTCGAGGCAAAGTGCCTGATGCGCTCCTTTACCTGTGCCGAGCATGATAATCCCCCGGTACAACGCGCAATAACCTCACCTTCACTTTGTAATATCGCTGAGCCGCATGCCGGACAGTTCTCAGGTAGCTTAATAAGCTTTGCATTGCCCGGTCGCTTCTCTACCAACGCGGTGATGATTTTAGGGATCACATCACCTGCCCGTTGAACTACGACTGTATCACCAATGACCAGTCCCAGCCGCTCAACCTCATCCATATTGTGCAGCGTTGCGTTCGAAATGGTTACACCACCAACCTTCACCGGTTCAAGGCGTGCAACAGGTGTGATCGCGCCAGTTCTTCCCACTTGAAACTCAACATCACTTAAAACCGTCACACCCTCTTCCGCGGGGAACTTATGCGCAATCGCCCACCTTGGTGTTCTTGTTAGCATTCCGAGTTTTCGCTGCAGGTCCATATCATCAACTTTGAACACCACGCCATCAATTTCATAATCCAGGGTTTCCCGTTGCTCAACAATGGTATTAAAATACTCAACGCAACCATCAGCACCCGTTTTAACCTGGACCAGAGGATTAATGCGCAATCCCCACTTTTGCAGGCGATCCAGTATCCCGCTTTGAGTCGTTGGTAAAACCCCTCCCTCAACAATACCAACGCTGTAACAGAACATACTGAGCTTCCGTTCTGCGGTCAGCGCACTGTCAAGCTGGCGAAGCGACCCCGCGGCGGCATTTCTTGGGTTGGCAAATGCCTTAGTCCCACTTTCCTCCGCGCGTTCATTCATCCGGTTGAACGCAGACTTCGAAAAATAAATCTCACCCCGGACCTCTAATCGGGCAGGATAGTCTCCACCCAGCAATCGCAAAGGGACTGATTCAATGGTTCTGACATTCAACGTAATGTCTTCACCCGTGGTGCCATCGCCACGGGTCGCACCACGCACCAGCCGGCCATCTTCATACAACAAGCTGACGGCTACCCCATCAATTTTGGGTTCGCATGCATAGGCGATCACGGTTTCGGATGCCAGTCGAGTCTTTACCCTGCGGTCAAAATCGAAGACGTCCTGCTCGCCGAATGCGTTGTCCAGGGACAGCATTGGCATTTCATGGCGGATCTGCGTGAATGCAGCCAGGGGAGCGGAACCAACTCGTTGGGTCGGTGAATCGTCACTGATTAATTCTGGATGAGCTGATTCGAGTTTCTTCAGCGCCTGAAACAGGCGGTCAAATTCAGCGTCGGCAATTTCTGGCTGATCCACCGCATGATAAAGATAATTGTGACGGTTGATTTCAGATCGAAGGCGATCAATTTCCCTGGCAATTGTGTCAGTTGCAGACATGGCTGCCCGCTGCAAGTATCCCGTTTAACGCCGGAAACTGTTTCAAGCCGAGTGCTTATACTGGAAATCCTGGATTCCCTGCCGACAGTGTTCAATCGTCTGAGTGGTCATGGTGTTGCGTAGTTCATCGAGAAGTTCACCACCAAGATCGTGACTGAGCTTCTGAGCTGCCGCGACCATCCTGTCGTAACTTGCGACGGGATCCCTGACCTCATGGACACGCATAAAGAAGGTCACCCCTGGAGTTTGCAATGTAGCCATGAATTTTGGATCGAAGGTCCCTGGCTCCACCGCGTTCACCGCACTGAACTCTGTTTCACCGGCATCCGATAAGCAGTGGAAAATATCCATTTCACCAAATGTCATTCCAAGTTCCAATAAGGACTCCAGTAAAGTCTGTCCATCGAAATGACTTTCAGACAATACATTAACCACAACAAATTTTTCCGGCTTGTCCACCTGCTTAACCGCGGGTGGTGCGCGTGTGGCCTCAACTCCCTCGTTAACCGGCGACGGTTCATTCGCTACCTCGACCACCGGCGCATCATTCCCCTCGTGTCGCTCTGGATCTCCGGTTACCTGTACGTCAACGGGTTCCATTAGCACCGGGACGTCTTTGTCCAGATCCAGTTGCTGCAGATCAGTTGTGGGGACCTCCCGTTTACCTACATGGGGTGTACCTGCCTGGGGTGTACGTGAATCGGGAATTTGCGCATCGGCAGTCGAGGCAGATCGCGTCTCACTTTCCTCTTCAGTCTGCAGATCAAGCGGTGCCTGTGTGGGCGCCCGGGTAACACGCGCACCACCGTTGGGCAGTTCGGCCTTTAAAAAAGTCAGTTCATCAACGATCTCACGCTCGGAATTTACGAATGATTTATCCAGCGACATGCGCAACTCGTTTCGTCCCCTGCGCATCCGCCAGTAGCCATGCAGCAAGACGCCGCTGACAAACACGGGACCCAGAATCAGTAACCAGTCTCTTAAATCAAAATCCACAGTGACTCCGTTTGTATTTTGCTTGTCTAACCGCGTATCACTCTATCCAGAGCGGGTTAAACCGCTGCCATCGCTACTGCTTCCTCTACATCCACCGACACCAGCCGTGAAACACCGGGCTCATGCATGGTAACTCCCATCAGTTGCTCACCCATTTCCATCGCTATCTTGTTATGAGTGATGTAAATAAACTGCACCGTGCGGGACATTTCTCTGACCAAATCCGAATACCTTTGTACATTCGCATCATCAAGGGGTGCATCCACCTCGTCCAGCAGACAGAATGGGGAAGGGTTCAAACTAAAAATTGAAAACACGAGGGCAATCGCTGTCAGCGCTTTCTCTCCTCCGGAGAGCAGATGGATGCTTGAGTTTTTCTTGCCTGGCGGTCTCGCCATCAAACCGACACCGGTATCAAGCAGATCTTCACCAGTCATCTCAAGGTACGCATGACCACCACCAAACAATTTTGGAAAAAGCTGTTGTAACTTGATGTTGACCTTGTCGAAGGTCTCCTTGAAGCGAGTCCTGGTTTCGACATCTATTTTTCGAATCGCGTTTTCCAGCGTTTCCAGTGCTTTCACCAGGTCGGCATTCTGCGCATCGAGATACTCTTTGCGTTCTGACTGAATCTTGAATTCATCAATTGCGGCAAGGTTGATCGCACCGAGCCTTTGAATTCGGTTACTCACTCGCCTTAACGCATCTTCCCATTCATCTTCATTACAGTCCTCTGGTAACGCCAGGAGGACGGCGTCCAGGTCTTCTTTGTCTTCCAGCATCTGCTCGCGAATAGTTTCCCGCCTCACTTCCAATCCCTGGAATTCAATCCGCACGGTTTCCAGACTCGCACGAACCTGTTCAAGCGCTTCCTCAACTCCGGATCGTTCCTGCTCAAGGCCACGAATTTTGTGTTCCACGGCTTCCGACTTCTGGCGTACCTGGGTCAGTTCGTTCTCAACATTGAGCCGATTAGTCAACTGGACCTTCAACTCATCTTTCAGTTGGTCCTGCGGTCCTTCACTATCGCGAATTGACGTTTCCAGCGAGGTCTTACGCTCCTGAAGGATCTGCTGTTGTTCCTGCAATCGCGCCATCGCTGTCTGGGTAGCGGTAGTCCTGGAAAGCAATGACTGTATCCGCAGTGCCAACTGATGCGCTGAATCGCGATCGGTCCTTGCCCTGCTCCGCACATCATCGAGAGCAACTCGCAACTCGCCACGTTGATGGGTCATCTTTTCCTGATTTAAGGTGTCCTGCTCCATCTTATCGAGCGCTTCCTGCAACAGGTTTCGTGCAACTCCCAGATTTCCCTGATCTTCTTCAAGCTGGACATTGTTTGCTGCTATTTCACTGGACGCGCGCGCCAGGTCGTCTTTTATCTGTTCCGCCTGAAGTTTCTTCGCACCCAGTTTCGCCCGTGTTTCACCGTAGGATCGTTGTTGTTCTGCCAATCGCATCTGACCACGATCACGCTCGGTTTCTGCCAGTGATAAAGCAGCAACACCGCCTTCAAGCTCAGCGGTGAGTGTCGTTGTGCGTTCCACCAGCGACTTGATTTGATCCTCCAACGCTTCCATTTCAGACTGGCGTTTTAAAACCCCTGCGGTTGCGTCCCGCTGCTTGCTGATTCGCAACCAGTTTGATCCCAGCCAGATTCCATCCAGGGTGACAACAGATTGTCCCAGACCCAGTGAGTCGCGCTTTCCCAGTGCTTCATCGAGATTTTCAGCGACAAATACATCACTCAGAAATGCCTCAACATTAACATCGCCACTGACCTTGGAGGCGAGCGTGACGGTCACTGATTCGTCCGCTTTGTCGGAGTTTGAGCCGGTGATAAAATGCAGCAACCCTTTGTCAAAATCGGTCAGCTTCGCTGCAATGGAATCCAGGTCTTCGACAAACACCGCCTGAAGGTAATCTCCGAGCACCGTTTCGACGGCAACTTCCCATCCCTGGGCAACCTTGATGCGTTCGGCAAGCCGGTCTGGATTTTCTAATCCATGTTTTTCCAGCCAGCCCATTTCCGCGTCGTCCTGCTGTCCAAGGGCGGCTTGCTGCAAGGCCTCAAGAGAGGCAAAACGTCCTCTGACACCCTGTAGTTCGCTTCGTTTCTGATCGAGCTCCGTATTCAACGCAGCGTTCATTTCACGCTGGCCCTCGATCTGTCCGGCGAGTTCCGCCACCTCGGCCTCGATCCTGCCCAGTTGCTCTTCCTGGGTCGCCATCATCGCAGCCAGCGGTCCAATCTCTGCTTCAACCGTTAAACCCTGCAAACGTTCCACGTCCCCGGTCAGAACCCGAACACGATTGTTAAGCCGCTCTATGGACTGCTCAAGGTGACCGATTCTGGATTGCTGAACCTCGCCTTCCTGGCGCGACTGCGCAGCGTTGTGATTAAAATCATCCCATTCCTTTTGCCAGGCCTGCATTTCCTGTTCCGCTTCCTGCAATCGGACACCAGAGGCCTGTTCTTCGGCGAGCTTGGCTTGTTGCTGAGGCTCGAGTTCGGAGATCTCTCGCTGGAACTCATCCGATTGCCGTTTATCCGCGTCAAGGTCAGCCTCGACCTTCCGCCAGTTCTCGGTGACCTCCGAGAGATCGGTATTCAACTGCCGGGCACGCTCATTCTGAAACTGGATGCTGTCCTCGATACGGGCGATTTCCATCCCAAAATCATAAAAACGTTTTTGCACTTCATTGAGTTCATCGGACAGCTGAACGAGATTGTCCCGCTCCTGCTCAATCTCCGCATCCACTCGACGCTGATCTGCAATCCGCGCCTCCTGTTCATTGCGCAGCCGTGCGATGTTGCCTTCCCGCAACGTGGCCTCTGAACTGATGGCACTGTATTTGATCGCCTGTAGCTGCGATTTGACCAGCCGCTCCTCTTTTTTGAATTCTGTATAGCGGCCCGCCGCTTTCGCCTGCCGCTCCAGGTGCAGCAACTGCCGCTCCAGTTCTTCACGAAGGTCGCCCAGGCGGTCAAGATTGTCTCTGGTATGGTTAATGCGTCGCTCGGTTTCCCGCCTGCGCTCCTTGTATTTGGATATCCCGGCAGCTTCCTCAATGTACATGCGCAGGTCTTCCGGTTTAGCCTCGATCAACTGACTGATCATGCCCTGTTCAATAATTGAGTAGCTTCGTGGTCCAAGCCCGGTGCCCAGAAAAATATCGGTAATATCTTTTCGACGACACTTCTGGTTGTTCAAAAAGTAGCTGGACTGGCCATCGCGAGTAACCTGCCGCTTGATGGAAATTTCGCTGTAGGCAGCATACTCGCCCGTCAGGCTCCCCTCGACGTTATCAAAAATCAATTCAATATTTGCCTGACCCACCGGTTTACGGGTGTTCGATCCGTTAAAAATAACATCTGCCATCGACTCACCTCGCAGTGTCTTGGCAGATGACTCACCCATCACCCAACGAACCGCGTCGATGATGTTCGATTTACCACAGCCATTCGGACCGACGACGGCGCATAGATTTGAGGGGAAGGGGACTGTTGTAGGATCTACAAAGGACTTGAAACCAGCGAGCTTAATTGCTTGCAAACGCATGTGGTAATGTTACTCCAAAGCGCCGGTTGTTGGAACCGGCAAAAAACGCGATATTCTATTATAAATTCGATACTTACGTACACTTAAGACGAAATAAAACAACAGGTATTTTTCAGTGAAGAAAAATTGAACACAGTTCTGATCATAACCTCGTTGTTTGCGTTGTTCATTCTGGGGCCGCGGCCCAGACTCGACAGCAGACCTCGGCAGAGCCTTGTACCCCACGGCCTGACGGTTGCCGAACTTAAGTCCTGGCTGCAGGCCCAGGAAGCTGCAGTCGATAATCTCACCGAAGGCGCTGAAGCCCATATCCAGTGGGCTGATCCTGAACATCCGGCGAAGACAGCCTTGTGCTTTCTTTATCTGCACGGGTTTTCCGCAACCCGTCAGGAAACCGCACCGGTTACCGAGCAGATCGCTGGTACTTTTGGTGCCAATGCTTATCACGCGCGGCTGCACGGTCATGGCGTTGGTCCCGAAGGCATGGACAGTCCGTCCGAATCCTGGCTGCAAAGTGTCCTGGATGCATGGCAGATTGCCAGCCAGTTAGGTGAACGTGTAGTGATCGTTGCCACGTCAACCGGCGCGCCCCTGACCATCTGGCTGATCGAACATATCCCTGAGGCTGCCGATAAAATTCATGCATTGCTATTAATGTCCCCTAACTACAAGATCAAAAATCGCTTTGGTTTCCTGCTCACCTGGCCCTGGGCTCGCTATTTCGTCCCCTGGTTAATCGGTAAAAGAGTGTCCTGGGAACCTGAAAACGAACTGAGCGCGAGATACTGGACCAGTGCATACTCATACCAAGCAGTTATCGAAATGCAGAAAGTCGTCGATTGGGTAAAAGCGGTAGATTTCAGCGGTTACACCATCCCACTGGCCACCATGTACATGAAAAATGACACTACCATAGACCCCGATGCCGCAATCGACCGGCATAATAGCTGGGGCGGAACCGAAAAACAGCTGATTCCCGTCGCCATTGACGGTGATGCACATGAACATGTGTTCGCCGGATATATCACAGGCCCCCACCGTGTGGACTGGTGTGTTGCGGAATTTACGCGTTTTCTGAAAACTCTCGGCACCTGACAATTATTGGAGAATTGAGCATGCAGACCAGCCCCTTTGGCCGTACTGGCCACGACAGTACCAGGATTTTATTTGGCGCCGCAGCGCTCGGAGGTATGCGCCAGGAAAAGGCGGACTCCGTGTTAGCGATGGTAAAAGACTCAGGCATCAATCATATTGATGTCGCCGCCAGCTATGGTGATGCAGAACTACGCCTTGCGCCATTCCTGCAGGATTACCGCGATGCTTTTTTTCTGGCCACCAAGACCGGGGACCGGGACTATGACGGCGCCAAAGCAAGCATCGAGAAATCGCTGCAGCGCATGCAGGTTGAACAGCTCGACCTGATTCAGTTTCACAACCTTGCCAGAGACCATGAGTGGGAAACGGCTATGGGGCCAGGTGGTGCACTCGAAGCAGCAATTGAGGCGAGAGAACAGGGCCTTGTTCGCTTTATTGGTGTTACCGGTCATGGTACTCGAATCGCCGAGATGCACTTGAAGAGCCTTTCTAGCTTCGACTTTGCGTCGGTGTTACTGCCATACAGTTTCAGTTCCATGCAGGATGACCGTTACGCCGAGGAATTTGAGCGTCTCTACGCGCTGTGTATGGACAAAGGGGTAGCGATGCAGACCATCAAAGCCATCGCCCGGCGCAGGTGGCGGGAAGATGATCCTGCACCTCACTTCAGCTGGTATGAACCTATCCGTGAGGAAGACGCGCTGACCCATGCTGTGCATTGGGTGCTTAATCGGCCGGGTGTGTTTCTGAACTCCTCCAGTGACGCGACATTGTTACCCATGATTATCGAGGCAGCCAATAGCTTTACGCCTTCAGATGAAATCAATCAGAAAGTGGCTGCCGACTTCACAGACCATGAGATTGAGCCGCTATTTGAACGTGGTATACAGGACGATGTGCGTTAGGCTGGAGGACTAAACATATTTATCATTCGGAGCGCCGCACACGCGGCGCCATATCCATTATCAATATTGACAACCACAAGTCCGGAAGCACAGCTAACGAGCAAAGCATGTAGCGCCGTTTCACCGTTCCTGGCCATGCCGTATCCGACTGAGGTGGGCACTGCTATAATCGATGCCGGAATCAAGCCGCCGAGCACAGTGGGTAAAGCAGCATCCATCCCTGCGACACAGATAACGATCTTACGCTGGCGCAATTCTTCCAGACGTTCGGTAATCCGCCACAATCCGGCAACTCCAACATCATCAATTTTTAAACTTCCATGACCATAAAACTCGAGGGAACGAGCAGCTTCCCGGGCAACGCCAGTGTCCGACGTCCCTCCAGTGACAACCGCGACAAGGTCATCGGTGCGGACCTTGACAGGCCCATGGAAGGCCGTCCTGGAGAGCGCATCGTATTCAAGGAAATCAGGCAGGACTAATTTTTCGAGTGCCTCGTGGACTTCCGGGTCCATGCGCGTAAATAACATCCGCCGGTCGGAAGCTTCGAGTTTTTCACAGATACTGACCAGTTGTTCAACGGACTTACCCGCACAAAACACAGCTTCACCCAATCCAGTTCGATTTTCCCGATCGAAATCCAGTTGGACCTGATTACCCGCAGGCTCTTTTCCGTCACTCACTTTCAAGAGACCTGAAGCGTATCGATAAGAAATGCGCTGCCACGGCGATACGGTTCGACCGACACAGTTTGCAGGTAATGTGAGTATCCGTGTCGCTGGAAAAGTGCAATGACGATCTCTCTCGCGGCCTGTGCGTACTCGGAATCCACATCAATCGCGTCAACGGTCTCGATTTCGATCGCAACCTCGTCCGGACGAATTCTGCAGCGCACACCGAGCAACGGTATAAACTTCTGCAGACTTTGTGTGAGCGCTAACTCAGCTTCATTGATCACCGGCAATAAGTGCTCATCGATGGCGATTCCCGTCATCACCCGGCTGGATAAGCATGGCGCGGCA
The DNA here is from genome assembly GCA_021773555.1 of Gammaproteobacteria bacterium. GTDB lineage: Bacteria > Pseudomonadota > Gammaproteobacteria > Pseudomonadales > Azotimanducaceae. The sequence goes on along the minus strand of JAJFKA010000086.1, from coordinate 7,308 downwards.
GGCAGGTCCTTTAGATCAGATAAACCCATTCCGGCTGCGATGGCCCGAATGTCCGTCTTGCTGATTCCGGCTTGCACGAACGGGTGTTCAACCCGGTGCTCCGCTGCTGCGGTGAGTCCGGGTCGATAGTCTCCCAGATCGTCGGTATTGGTCCCGGAAACGACCGGCAATTCGGTACCCTCACAGACAGTGTCGTAAAGATTAGTCTTGCAGAAGTAACATCGATTGGCCGGGTTTGCTACATAGTCCGGATCATGAATCTCGCCCGCATCGATCAGATGCAGATCCCATCCTTCTGCCTGCGCGTAGCGTCTGACCCGATCAGTGGCCTGCCCGGGTACCGCCGGGGATATCGCATGAAACATCTGACACTCAGCGTTCACTCGATGGGCTATGACCGCCAGCGTCATGCTATCCACACCGCCACTCACTGCAATAGCGACAGGACCGCTCGCCGTGAGAATACCTTGCAGTTTTAGAAGCTTATCCATTGTCATCCCTAAACCGGGCCAGTGCTGCTGACTCAACCGCAGCGCGCACGGCTGGTTTCAATTTCATGTCATCCATTTCGGCCTTGGCCGAAGGACCAAGCGGCCGAGCAGCCACTTTGACCCGGTAACTGTCGCCTTCATGATCGATGCTGTAATGCGAACGCCGCAGTATAGACCGGTCGCAAACACGATGCCTAATCCCAAGCGTCGTGGTCAGTGTAAAGCACGCAGAAATCAGGGCGTCTCGATCTGCCGGCAATACAATGACGCGAACACTGCTGCCTTGCCGGTTTTTCTTACCGAACACCGGGGATTGCAGAACATCAATGACACCGGGAATTAGCCGCAGTTTTTCCAGAGCCACGGCGAGGTCCTCGGGAGTCTGGTCATCAACTTCAAATTCCAGTAAAAGAACCTGATCAGCCTGCCAGGCAAGCGAGCTTTCCTCAGACTCAAAGATCATTGCGCGGACCACATTGGAAATCCCCGGAAATTTTTTCAAGCCAAAACCGAATCCTGAGCGATCCAGCGCAAAGCCTTCCGGTACCGTCGATTTCGGTACCAGAAACTTGAGAATCGCAGCGCCGGTTGGGGTAATGCGCTCTCCTTCCAGACCATCATCGAAAAACTCGAAACCCTCCAGCAGCAACGCGGTCGCGGGTGCAGGTATGGGCAACAGCCCGTGGGCTGTTTTAATTCGACCGCGCCCCAGCGGTAACTTTGAAACACTCCAGCTGGTCACTTCACACGTTTCTATGAGCCAGGCAGCACAGACAATGTCGGCAATCGAATCCCAGGCACCAACTTCATGAAAGGCGATACTATCGATCGACTTGCCATGTATTTTCGCTTCGACTTCGGCAATCAATTTAAAAATCGCCAGGGCCGCTGACCGGGTCGTTTCCGGCATGCTCGCTGCGTTAAGAATTTGGCGGATGTCGCTGTAGTGCCGGTGGTGATGAGCTTGCCCATCAGTGGCCGGTGAGACCTCGAAGCGACTTCCCGTGAGCGTGCCGTCATTGTGGGTGCAATGTCGAAGTTCAACCAGGTCGTTAAACCCGGCCTGCGCCATCACCTGAGCGAGTGCCCTGGCATGCTGCGGAAAACAATCGAGCAGCACGGCAATAAACATGTCACCAGCCAGTCCGCCGACAAGATCGAGGTGAATGTGTCGCAAGGATAGGTCCCGTTTGGTATCAGGCTTCAGCTTAACATCTGGTGGGTCGGCCCGCACAAATCAGCGATCGGTATACTGTGCGTACAAGCGTCGCGACAAGGTGCGCCATCACAACTAAGGCAGGCGCTGGCCGCGTCACCCAGTTGTTTATATTCGGCACGAGCGAAAGAAAAATCACCATAGTCTGTCGCGTACATCCTGGTACGCAGTACATCCGCAATGGGTACTCCATAGGGGCAGGATCCTTCGCAATCATTGCAGGCATGACGACAGTAACTCATATCCGTTAACTGCGCGTATTGTTCAAGCAATCTTAAATCCTCACCGGTGACGCTGTTCGTCCCGGATGCCGCGACAAACTCGTCAATCTTGTCCCTTGAAGTCATCGAGATGATCACAGCATCAACCGCTGATTTGTTCAGTGCCCAGCGAAACGCAGCCTGTGCAAACGTAGCGCCATTGGTTTCATACTGCCGCATATCGTTAAGCCGCGCTCCACGCAGCACCTTCATCGCGACGATGCCGACATTTTTCTGCTTCGCCCTGGCCATGGCAGCCGGTAAACCGGATTGACTTGCAACAAAATCAAAAGACCGGGTAAGGCGCTCATAAAATGCCGGATCCTCACCAAAATTATGCGCCAGCAACATTACATCAAACATGTCCTGTTCAACCGCATAATCCACGCATTCGATGAGATTACCCGCATGTCCCGACATCCCCGAGAATCTGATCTTGCCCTGTTGTTTTGCCAGGTCGACAAACGCATGCCACTCTGGATTCTTTAGCCGACCAATATCATTCACCGCATGAGTGAAAAAGACGTCCACATAGTCTGATTGCAACTGCCGCAGGCTGTTTTCCAGCGTGGACATCATTGTATCCCGGCTGGTTCTGGCTGATGTTTCCATCTTAGTAACGATTACAACCTTGTCTCGTTTTGTTTTGAGCGCGTTGCCAATCACGCGTTCAGACTGACCGTTAGTATAGTTTTCCGCGGTATCGAAGTAATTAACGCCACGCTCATAGGCATGCTCAACCAGATATTCTTCACCGGTTCGCAGGCGGGAGGAGCCAAACGAGATATCCGAGATTTTCAATCCGGTGCGCCCGAGCGTGCGGTATTGCTGTATGCCGGACCCTGTTTCGGGCTGTGCACTGGCGCCAGGAATCGACACACTTGCGGTGATTCCTCCGAGCGCACCGAGCTTAAGCAACGACCGACGTTTAAACGTTTTCTTCATGTTCTCCTCCTTAAATAACGAACCAGGTCGAACTAGTCAGGAATACCCGAATCCAGCTTGTTTCTGGATTTTACGCCAAGCACAGTTTCCGGCTGAAGAATCCCGGCACCACGTTCGCCATAGCCATCCGGGTCCGAATAGTAGCCCAGTGCATAATTGCCCATGGTGTAGCCTAGTAATTCCTGTAAATCCTGCGAAAAAGCCCGCGCAACATCGGGTGGGCAAGACAAATACTGATTCTCTTCCTGACGCAGCCACCCCAGACAATAGGTAATATTGAGTCCCAGACGGGACTGGCTTGAACGGTTTTCACCACCTGAGTGAATGACACTGCCAGAATAGATGAGCACAGAACCCTTGCTCATTTCAGCCTGGCAGATTTGCTCGGGCTCGGCGCGTCGCGAGGTGTCCCAGTGATTACTGCCCGGTATCACCCGCGTCGCACCATTTTCCCGGTTGAAATCTGTCAGTGCATAAATGGTGTTGAATTGTGGCTCGATCGCTTTTGGCATGTGATCGCCCCAGGCTAACCGGTCCCGGTGCAGGGTTTGCGCACCCTGTCCGGGATCAATATAGATAGTCTGTGTCAGATGCAGGACGATACGTTCTGCAAAGGGGCTTAAAAATTTTTCTGCCAGAGAAAGGATAAGTTCATTCGTCACGATTTCCCGGCATGCCGCAGAACGGGCTACCAGAGCACCGGTCCTTCGAGTCTTTCGCCCGGTAAAATCATCAGCGCCAAACCGGGTTCGCTCGATAAACGGCATGACCTGGTTAATTGTATTTTCCATGAGTCCGGGTTCGACCGCATCTTTGATGATGACCGCTCCATCCCGCTGAAAATCGAACAGGATCTCATCGATCGGCGTATCGGGAGTATGTGTCACCAGGGCGACCGTGCCGCCAGCTGCATTCAGTCCGCTTGTCATCAGCTTGATCCATCCAGAGGTGATTAGAAAAAATCGATTGTTCGCTGTCGGTTTACGCTACACGCTGCGGGGGTCTATTTCAATTCCTGATCGGCGCAGCGAGGTCCGAAGACGACGGATTGCACGACCTTTTACTTTGCTTACGTCGCGGAACTGGTATTCTTGCACGCTTTCAATGGAACGAACCAATGCGCCTGGGATTGATCGCCGATACACATATGCCTGGATCCCTGGCCGATCTCTGGCCGCAGGCAATGGATTTACTGAGTGACGTGGACTGTATTCTGCACGCCGGCGACCTGCATACACTGGACATCGTTGACCAACTCTCCGCACTCGCACCTACTTATGTTTCCCGCGGTAATGGTGATGTCGGACTTTTTGACGATCGGTTGCAGGATACCTGGATACTGGATTTTGCTGGCGCCACTGTGGGTATGATCCACCATTTTCCCTCCCCGACTCGCAAATCGACGGCGGATATCTACCGCTACGTCGACAAGCATTTCGAGCGCCGACCGGAAATCCTGATTTACGGCCACACTCACCTGGAGGGCATCCATCAGGTTGGCGATATCCTGTGCATCAATCCGGGTTCGCCGACGCTGCCACGCAACCAGTCCCTGCGTCTCGGCACGATCGCTACCCTCGATATACTACCGGATCAGATAAAGACCACGCTATGGCAACTGAATGAGGATGGGGTTGAACATCATTCCGAGTTCCTGCCGCACAAGCTCGAGCGTCCGTAGCCAGACACTCATGACTCGACACTCAGCAGTTACACCGAATCGGGGGCAACAAAATACTCTTCGCGGAAAGGATCAATACTCGTGAGTTGAGCACTCTCGAGCCAAAGTCGGGTCCGTAGCGCAGCATCAGCGACCAGCGGTGACGGATCGGTCAGCTTCATCTGATCAAAGTATTGCGCAGATGTACTCATCAGCTCTGGATCACTGGCAAGCATCACACTGGTCCTGGCCCCCGCTTCAGGACTAATGAAAACCAGATCAATGAGTTTACGCAGCAGCCAGGGGACGTCACGGGTTATATCGGTGCGCACACCACCCGGATGTAGCGCGTTGGAGGTGACACCTGTTCCGCGAAGCCGATCAGCCAGTTCCACTGAAAACAGCACATTAGCGAGCTTTGACTGCGCATAGGCGGCCTGCATGCCGTATTTCGTTTCACCCCGAAACGAGTTGAAATCGATGACACCTTTTTTATGCATCATGGACGAAACCGTGACAATTCTCGCCGGTGCACTTTCCTTCAGTACGTCACTCATCAGATTGGTAAGCAGGAAATGGGCGAGGTGGTTCACACCGAACTGCATCTCAAATCCATCATCCGTAAGTCCGAGGCGGGTTGGAAATACTCCGGCGTTATTAATCAATACAGAAAGCTTGTCGAATCGCGCATGAAACGCCGCGGCGAGATCTCGGACACTCTTCAGGGATGCGAGATTAACCGGCAGATTGACTACCCGCTGCCCGCTCGCCTGGGAGATTTCCTCAAGCGCCGCACTGGTTTTGGCACTTTCTCGACAGGCAATAATGACTTCTGCACCCATCCTGGCAAGGCCGATTGCGGTCGTCTTGCCAATACCGCTGTTACCCCCGGTGATCAAAACCCGTTTTCCTTCCATCAAGTTCGTCACGTCTGACCAATCCGACTAGTTGCAGCGATACCTCATTGTAATACCGCCAGGCCATCAGCGACAATCACTGTAGCGGTGGGGTCGACCCCACTGCTTAGATCCCTCCGCTTAAGACCCCACTCCTTATACACTTACATATGCTGGATTCATCAAACTTGCACAAGCCCGGGCACTGTGGCAGCGTGTGGCTTCGTATTTACAGGCGCACGGAGATTACTTGATACTGGATTTACATACCCACTCCATCAAGTCAGATGATGGCAGGGCCAAGGTCGATAACTACTGTCAATGGATCAGGTCGAAGGAACTGCCGATTGATGGTTTCGTGTTGACCGAGCACAGACAATTTGACCTGAGCTCGGACTACTCTGAGCTTGCAGAAAAGTTCAATCTGGTCATTCTTAAAGGCAGCGAGGTCGAAACCGAGTATGGGCACGTCCTGGTCTTCGGTGTTACCGAGGCGCTTCTGGATGAATTTGACTTTGCGAGTATCAAGCTGCCACTGGAAATGGTCATTGAAACCTGCGACCGGCACGGCGCGGTAGCTGCACCCTGCCACCCTGGCAGACCCAGGGTTGGCATGTTCGCGCACACAGAATCGTTGGGTGTCCCCAAAGGCGTGCGTATTGTTGAAATTTACAACGGTGGAAGTCGCGATAATGAGGACCAGATCGCCATTAGCAACGCGACAGAATTGGGGTATCTGGGGATCGGCGGAAGTGATTCACACATAGTCAGTCATGTGGGGCGATGCGCCACACGCTTTCCCGCTGATATTGCAACTATGGACGAACTTGTCACAGCCCTCAAAGCCGGTGATTTCGAGGCAATCAATTTTAAGCATCAGAATGCAGCCTGAACAAACCAGGTAAACGGAGGAGTCATCTTGGACGCCGATATAGAAGAAGTTCGAAGCAAATTTCTCAACCTTGATTTTGACGAAAAAACCTTTGAGATAGACCCAAATGTAACCATCGAATACGCCAGACTCTGCGGCGAAACAGCCGATCGATTTCTTGATAAGAATCACCCGGAATTCCAGGCGCCACCGACCTATGTGGCCAGCCTCAGTGGTCGTCGCGCACTGCCTGCGGATTTTCCGCGTTTCGGTATCGGTATGGACGCTGGCAAAGGCGTCGAGTCACTCGCACCGATCCGCCCAGGATCTACCGTTACAGGCAAAACTCACTTGCATGACATCTACACCAAGACAGGCCGTTCCGGACGTATGATTTTCGTGGTATCCAGGCTCGAGTTTTACGATGCAGACGGTACACATCTGGCCAACTCCGACAGTCGTATGGTCATGCGGGAGAAAAACTGATGGCGGTTAACAAAATAGGAGAAGTCGAGTTCGGTGTCGATCTGCCTGCTTTCGAGCCGGATACCTCACTCGAAACCGTTAAAACCTTCGCCAAACTCATCGGCTGGGGCGGCGCAAGATTCAGCGATCACGAGGCTGCCAGGAAAGAAGGCCTTGCGGGTGCCATGGTACCCGGCGTTCTGAGCCAGGGATATCTGGTCGCGATGATCCATCACTGGGCACCCGCTGCCGAAATAAAGGCCATTGACACCGTTTTTCGTGCGCCGGTGATCGCCGACGAACCACATACCATTACTGGTGTGGTTACCGACATCGATGAGGATGCAGGTCTGGTCGAAATTGATCTCACCGTCGCCAACAGTAAAGGCGAAACGCGCGTTTTTGGTACTGCAACGGTTGGCTTGCCCGCGAACTGAGTGACTGGGCGAGAGTGTTGGGGTCGGAGTGTTGGGGTCGGAGTGTTGGGTAGGAGTTAAATTACGG
>JAJFKA010000085.1 GCA_021773555.1 Gammaproteobacteria bacterium | reverse complement strand
GAGACCATGCTGCTGGCGAACAATCTGTTGCTGGTTGTTGCCGCCGCGTCGGTATTACTGGGTACGATCTATCCGTTGATCTATGAGGCAATCACCGACGGGAAGAAGATTTCGGTTGGCCCCCCTTACTTCAATACTGTATTTGTACCTGTCGTTACCGTGCTGTTCGTGCTCATGGCGCTCAGTACGTCTTCTCGGTGGCGTCATACTTCCATCAGGGACCTGATCCGGGAGCAATGGCCACTGGCGGCGGCAAGCCTGGTCGGTGTTGGTGTGTTGTTGCTGATTAATGGAAAAGGTTTTGAGCCGCAGGTATTGATCACTGTGGCTATTGCCTTGTGGATTTTGCTGAGCCTTATCCGCGAAATGCTGGCGAGGGTGCGCAACAAGTCTGCTCGGCTGCGGGCACTTTTCCTTCAACCTGCTTCCTACTACGGTATGCTATTCGGTCATCTGGGCATTGCCGTGGCCATTACCGGCGTTTGCCTGACAGTTTATTACAGTGTTGAAAAAGATGTACGGATGGCAGCAGGTGATATGGTCGAGGTCGCTGGATACCAGGTGACCTTTAACGGTATGAGTAAGGTTAAGGGCCCTAATTACCTGGCTGACCGTGGTGAGCTTGTTGTCGTCTACGACGATGAGATCGTAACCACTCTGTGGCCGGAAAAGCGCTACTACCCTGCTGCGCAAAATGTCATGACTGAGGCTGATATCGATGCAGGCTTATTTCGCGATGTCTATGTTGCCCTCGGAGAAGCTGTCGGAGAATCTGCGTGGGCAGTGCGAATTCACTACAAACCATTCGTTCGCTGGGTGTGGTTTGGAGGACTGCTGATAATGCTTGGAGGCATGGTCACCCTGGCGGACAGGCGTTATCGGCGTATACGGGCAGGACGCACAGTGGTCGCTCCCGCGCTCGGCAGCACTGCATGAACGTCAATAAAAGTCTCCTCATACCATTCGCTGTATTCATTCTGCTGGTGGTCGTCCTGGCACTGGGATTTGAACTGGAGGATCCTCACTTTCTACCCTCGGAGTTGATCGACAAGCCGTTCCCGGAATTTGCGTTGCCGGATTTGCATGAACCGGAGCGAGTATTAACGGTCGCTGACATAAGCGGGCAAATTTCTCTGGTGAACGTCTGGGCAACCTGGTGTATTAACTGCCTGGTTGAACATCCTGAGCTAATGAGGATCAGCCGTGAAGAATCCATCCCGCTATATGGTGTTAACTACAACGACGACTCAGGAAGTGCGGTCGCCTGGCTGCAACGTCACAACAATCCGTTTCGATTAAATATCGTCGATGCCGAGGGCACACTGGCAATTGATCTCGGTGTCTATGGTGCACCTGAAACCTTTGTGGTTGACCGCAATGGGGTTATTCAATACCGCCACGTCGGTGCTCTGACTCATGAGATATGGGATGAGAGGTTTCTGCCGGTGATTGCGCTGCTGCGCCTCCAGGAGGGCGAGTCCTGATGGGCCTGTCATGCATATCGCGCCTGGCCCCAGCCTTATCTCTGGTGAAATGGGTGTTGTTGTTCACTTTACTGCCAGGTGTAAACAATGCCCTGGCGGCGATTGATGCTTACCCCTTTCCCAACGGCGAAATGCAGGCGCGCTATCAGGTGTTGATAGACGAATTGCGCTGTCCTCAGTGTCTGAATACTAACCTGGCAGGATCAGATGCAATGATCGCGAAAGATCTGCGTCGGGAAGTTCATCGATTGGTGCTTGAGGGTAAGTCCGATGATCAGATTCGTGACTTTATGCAGCAGCGCTACGGTGATTTCATTCTCTACAAACCAAGACTGAAACCCGGCACGATATTGCTCTGGTTTGGACCGCTGTTACTCCTGCTCGTTGCGATCCTTGTTCTGGGGTTTGTCGTTCGACGGCGGCACTCCTCGCCGTCAACATTGACCGAACTTGATGAGCAGCGCCTGAAACAACTGGTGGATCGATGACGTTATTCTGGTTGTATGCGCTAATTCTCGGTGCAATGGCGGCGGGGTTTATTCTGGTGCCAGTCTGGCTTGGACGGCACGTGATCACGCCCGGCAGAGAATCAATCAACGTGAGCCTGTTTGAAGACCAGCTTGCTGACCTTAAGACTCAGGTCTCCCTCGGTGACTTAAGCACTGCCGAATTTGATCTGATGAAACTGGAACTGCAAAAAAACCTCCTCCTGGATACTCGTCAGTTAGATTCGACGACCACCGAATCCAGTCATGGATTTGGGAAGCTACCGTTTTTTCTTGCCGTACTGGTGCCAGTACTGGCGCTCATGGCTTATGCGGATTTCGGATTGTCCTGGGGAGCGATCAGTGACGTTGAACTGGCGTCGTCATTGAAAAATGATAATCCGCATGACACGACAAGCCTCCGGACTACGACAGAGAAACTTAAGGAAAGCCTGAAACGTCAGCCTGACAATCATGAAGGCTGGTTTATGCTGGCTCAGTCGTATCTGCGCTTGTCCGACTATGACAAGGCAACGGAGGTGTTTGAACGGTTGTTTACGACATTTCGAGGTGATGCAACCCTGGCTTCCTATCGAGCCGAATCTTTGTTCCTTGCGGACGAACGAAAAATTACACAACGTGTAGATGCTGCAATCAGTGATGCGCTACGTTTGAATCCGCATGACATCACGATGCTGGAAATCCGCGGTATGGACGCGTTCCGGCGAGGTGATCTCAAAGCATCCAGGCAGTTTTTCGACCGTGCCCTGCCGGTCGCCGAAGGCGAGCGAGCAGAATTGATCAGGTCAGTCATTGCCAGAATTGAGTTACAAGAGGGCACGACAAACCGGCTGGCCGAGACTGGTCAAACGATGGAAACGCCTGTCGCTGATGAGCAACGGGTGCTGTCCGTATTAGTAGAAGTGGATCAATCCGTTCAAGTGAGCGAGGATTCACTTGTCTTTGTTTTTGCCCGTGCAGCCAGCGGTCCGCCAATGCCGCTGGCAGTCCACAGAATGCAGGTGCGTGAACTGCCGCTTCTTGTCAGACTCGATGAATCCATGGCAATGATGGAGGGGATGGGACTGGCAAATTTTGACAAAATTCAGGTAGTCGCCCGCATTTCAAGTTCCGGGATCGCCAATGTCAGTCCGGAGGACTTCGAAGCCAGGAGTGCGATCATTGATCAAAGGGGCGGTGCGCCAGTCATCAAATTGCTCATCCAGAAAATGGTTAAGGATCTTTAAGGTGCGGTATCTCCTGATCGTCCTGATGCTTTCGCCCTTAACCGCCCGGGCTGAGGCGTTTGCAGATCGGTTTGAAAAGCAGTTTGTTCAACCGATTGCAGCGCAAGCGCCCGGTGCTGCGCTCATCGTGGTCGATCAGGGCAACGTCGTCCTGCAGAAAGTCTATGGGACAAAAAGTAACAACGACTTGAGCCCGATCACCAATGACACGCTGTTTCGAATTGCTTCCATCTCCAAGACTTTTGCCTCGGCGGCGGCCACCCTGCTGGTTGAGGATGAGGTGGTGCAATGGAACACACCACTGGTTGCCAATCTGCAGAACCTTAAATTCAAACGATCGGATTATGGTCGTGAAATTAACCTGCACCACCTGATGTCACAAACCACGGGACTGATGCCCCATGCTTATACCAATCTGATAGAAGACAACATGCCTTTCAAGCGAATTGTCCAGCGCCTGGACAGGGTGGAATTTGTTTGCGAGCCCGGAGAGTGTTATGGCTACCAGAACGTGGTGTTCAGTCTGGTGGCTGATCTGGTGCAGGCCACTGCGAACGTTGACTATGAGACTTTTGTCACCAATCGTTTGTTCAAGCCACTGGCGATGAACCGGGCGTCCTTCGGAATGGATTCATTCCTGGATGATGAGAACCATGCGCAGCCACACGTGTGGAATGGACAATCCTGGAAACCTGTGGGCACGACCCAACACTACTACCGAATTGCACCGGCTGCGGGTGTGAATGCCAGCATCGGTGATATGCGGCAGTGGTTACTGGCACAGTTAGGACAGAATCCAGAAGTGTTTCAGGAGGACATGCTTGAACTCATGCACACGGGCGCTATCAGGACCACGCGACATCAGGCGCATTATAAATATCGAAAGGAACTGGGAGATATCTATTACGGACTAGGCTGGAGGATTTTCGAGTTCGGCGGAGAGCCCGGATTCATTCATCACGGCGGTTATGTACGCGGCATGCGCAGCGAGATGGTCTTTAGTCGGAACCTGCAGACCGGCATGGTATTTTTGACTAACTCTGAACCTGCCGGACTCAGCGATCTGATATTCGAATTTGTCGAACTGCATCGCGAACTTTACCAGGCCTCAGCTTCAACTGCCGTGGGGCGCTGACACCTTTGCATGCGGCGACGGGATAAAGCAGGCACCTGATGCTTGTCCGGAAGTCGACCGTTCGAGTAGTTGTGGCAGTGCGAAAAAGTTAGGACTGACACCATTTGGCCGGATCCGGGTCTCATCGAAGGTAGTTTTGAGGCGATCGGCAATAGCAGGATTCAATGAATCCATCATCGTCACCAGGTCGGTTCCGGAGATGTCCAACCGGGGTTCATGGGCGGCACGATTAACGTCCATTTTGTAGTCCACGAGAAACGACAAGAGCTGGAAAACTGCAGGGAAAATCTTGCGACCTCCGCAGGCCCCGGTCGCAAAAACGTCTCCTGAATCCTTGACACCAATAACCGGACACATATTACAGAGGGGGTGACGACCACCGACGACTGAATTGGCACCCCCTGGCCGAGGATCAAACCACATCATGCCGTTGTTCATCAGGATACCTGTGTCCGGCAACATTATCCGACTGCCGAATCCTGACATGATAGTCTGGGTCAAAGACACCACATTTCCCTGCTTGTCCGTTGCACAGACATGGGTCGTGTTGGTAGGTGTCGCTGGCCCCTCGCCAAGATTGGCCAGGCGGAAATTGTAAGCGGCGAACAAGGCATCGGCATAAGCCTTGTAAGTGTCGAAGCCGGGTTCTTCTCGGAAAACATCGTCGGGCAATCGTTTTTCCAGTTCTTCCAATGCCTGGATGATGCTCGGTCCCGCGGTCAGGTGACCGGCCACATAAATGTCCGTGTCCCGATAACGTAATGTCAGCGGTGCATTGATCGTAGCTTCATAAGTCTGCAGATCGTGCAGAGAGATTTTCGATCCGACCTTATCCAGATCGGCGGCAATACTCTCAGCAAGTGTCCCTTTGTAGTAGGATTCGGCGCCCTGGTCCTGCAACTGGCGATAGGTCTCGCCGAGTCGACCGAGCTTCAACGTATTGATGGTGCCTTCGAGATCAATTGCGGGTCCAAACCCTTCCGGGAAATAAGTATTGCGGGTTTCAGCATATTGCGAGAGACCGCGGGCGAAAGTATTGATTTTATTCGCACTGTACCAGTCGATTGGCAATCCCCATTCCGCATAGCGACAGGCAGGCTCGATAACATCCACCCAGTCCATCGAGCCAAACTCAGCAAGCGCCAGAGATATGCCTTTGACGTATCCGGGCACGGCAATTGACAGAGGCCCATGAATGTTCACATCGTCAATCACCGCGGGCCAGTTAAATGCGTCCGACGAGTTTGTTCCTCCCGGCGCCAGGGGGTAGTCGTCGGGGACAGCGGCAAAAGGCGCACGCATGCCAAATTCAACGACTCTGGTGACTTTCTCTTTCGCCAGGTAGATTGTCATGTAGCCACCGCCGCCAATGCCGCTCATCCAGGGTTCAACCGTACCCAGGGTGAGCCCGGTGGCGATCGCAGCGTCGATAGCGTTGCCACCGCGCTCGAGAATAGCCGCACCCACGTCTGAGGCCAGGTGATGCTGACTGCAAACGAGGCCATCGCTGCTGGTAATCGCGGGCTTAACTATTTGCCAGTGTTCGGTAACAGATTGCTGCATAGCAGGATGTGCGGTAACAGATGACGACATGGCAGACTCCCGGAATCAACACCCAAAATACGTGATGCGTGATGTTGATTCAATCACCCGGGCAATTATCATCGGATCAACTTCCATTTCACCGCTCCGGGAACACTTGACCTCCGTTGTGGGCTACGCGATTATTGCCGTGCTGTACTTCATGTGACTTGCTTTGCGTGAGGTGCTGCACGGTTTAGTTAACCCACAAAGACCAGATAAGGATTAAAAGTATGAGTGTGGACGGTAGCTGGAAAGTGACAATCAATTCCCCCATGGGATCACAGGACTCAACCCTGACACTGGTAACTGATGGCGGTTCATTATCCGGATCCATGGCAGGACCACAGGGAACCCAGGAGTTTGCAGGGGGTACCGTAGATGGCAATAACCTCACATGGGTCGTTGACATGACACAACCCATGCCGATGAAGCTCGAGGTGTCCGCTGAGGTCAATGGTGACGATATCAGCGGGAATGTGAAGCTGGGTGCATTTGGTAACGCCAGTTTTAGTGGCAGCCGCGCCTGATTGAGTGAAGTGACGCCGCCCTCCAAACATCTGGAGGCCAGCCGACTTGTGACGTGTGGTTCGTCGCCTGCAGAAGGCGGCTGCTCGCGCGAGCCTTGATTTATAAGGGATTAACCCTGGCCCGCATTATTCACGAAGGCGACACAGTTCAATCGTTAGGTTATTATATTTCAATAGGTTAGGTAAAAATGGATGTTAATTCGTGAAATACAGCCTGTGGCTGAATGGTTTTTTAGACAATGCTGCCTTCGAATCTTGAACAAAATCGCTCAAGACATAGCTACGGCTATGCCTTTCACGATGTTTGTCCAACCTTCTTCGCCACAATTGCCATAAAATCCATTCCCTTCATGAATAATGCCGGCTAGAAAATTTACAACCTGGAAGTCAAAGAATGAGTTGGAAACCTGGAACACTACCCGAAACAATCGCACCTGAAAATGTCGGCATGAGCAGTGATCGACTGTCCCTTATCGACGCCTACCTGCAGGGTTACATTGACCAGGAAAAGCTCGCGGGCTCATCCTTCGCGTTTATGCGCCGTGGGGAATTGGTTTACAACAAGTCTTTTGGTCACGCCAGTCAAGCGTCCGGACAGGCTATGAGTACGGATACCTTGCATCGCATCTATTCAATGTCAAAGCCCATCACTTCCGTTGCGTTGTTGACACTCTATGAGAAAGGTAAATTTCAGCTCGATGATCCCCTGGAAAAGTACCTGCCCGAATTCAGGAACATGCAGGTATTCACCGCAGGTAGCGCAGCCCTGCCTGCTGTTCGTCATGCCGCTGCCTCCATTACACCTCGCCACCTGATGACCCACACATCCGGGCTAACCTATGGATTTAAAGGAGTTCCGCACGCGGTGGACCAGATGTATCGTCATTTCAAAGTCGGCGACGAGGCCGAAGATCTGGCAACCCTGGCAGGTAAAATTGCGAAGTTACCGCTGCTGTTCGATCCCGGTACTTCATGGAACTACAGCTACTCAACTGACATGCAGGCGAGGTTGATTGAGGTACTGAGTGGCATGACATTCGATCAGTACCTGCAGGAGACACTACTCGATCCGTTGGGAATGATAGATACCTGCTTCACCGTACCCGCGGACAAAATTTCACGATTCTCCGATAACTATGCCCGACCAAAAGGACCGCTTAAGGTATTCGATGAAGCTGCTTCCAGCCCGTACCTGAGTGAACAAGCGCTTAAATCCGGTGGTGGCGGGCTTGTCAGCACGCTGCCGGACTATATGCGCTTCGGCCAGATGTTAGCCAACAAGGGAGAGCTTGAAGGTGTCAGGATACTCGGACGAAAGACTGTGGAATACGCGACCCGTAACCATTTGCCCGACAACAAGGATATGGAAGCCATGGGCGCCGGAGGATTCTCGGAGTCTGCGTTCCGCGGTGTTGGATTCTGCCTGCTGGGTTCAGTTTGCATTGACGCCGTGGCAGCACCCAATATGCAATCAGAGGGCGACTATGGCTGGGGCGGCGCTGCCGGTACCCGATTTTGGGTTGACCCCACTGAAGAACTGGCCTGCGTATTTATGACCCAGTTCATGCCGGGTGGCAGATATCCGGTACAGGAATACCTGCGTCATCTGGTGCTGAGCGCCATCGTCGATTAAAGGTGATCTCTCATTGAGTCTGCAACGGATTTTCCGGTTACTCGATTGGTCTGCTAAACAGCAGAATAAATCTGTCAGTCTTGCCCCGAACTTTTGGATCAAACACCATTAGAGAACGATCGTCGTCAGGATTGCGCAATACTTCCGAGACACTCGTTAATTCAAAGCCATGGCTGGTGATATCCTGCTTCGCGAAATCGATATCAATTCGGTGCAATTCCTGCGCGGCACTGTTGCCACTCATCTCCTCGGCCATATGATCGACAATCAGGAATCGTCCGCCTGGCTTGAGTGCAGTGTATATCTGTTCCAGAAATCGGGATGCATTGATTGCAGCCCAGCCGTTCTCCGGATCCTGATGGTACAGGTCGTGATAGGACATGATAATCAACGCCGCGTCGAGATTTGATTGTCCAAGTTTCAGGTCATCGGCCTCGCTGATCAGAAAGGTCACATTTTCCGGATTTCGCCCCTCGAATCGGTCGGTCAGCGCTTTGGATGCGAAGTTGCGATAGGCGCGATTATTCTGCAGCAGTACTTCGCCATCCGATCCAACCACCCCAGCAAGAATATCGCTGTAGTAGCCACCGCCAGCGAAAATGTCTGCGACACGATCCCCTGCTTTCAGGTCCAATAGCGGTACAACAACATCCGGGCGACTGCGTGTATCACGGGCGATGTCCGCTTCACTCCGCCCCGGGGCCTTGAGCACTTCATCAATACCCTGCGCGACGGCATTGCCGGCAATCACCAGGCAGAAAAACAGCGCGGTCAGCGTTCTATCCATTTTTTTAGTCCTTTTTCGCATAGTCATAACCCTCTGTTCTGGTTACAGATAACAATGTTCATTCGTTTTCAACGACGCCTCCCGGGGAGAACATTGATAGTATAAGGTAAACCTAATTGCCGGATTCATCATTTGAATACAAATGGGATCAGCCTTGATTTCGCCAAAATTGCTGCGATCTATTTCATCAGTCTGTGCACCGCGATCGCTGTATTTGCATTGCTCCCCCAGGAGGAACTCATCAAACGACTCCTGCTCGCGGATATCGCAGCGACTATTGTCGTGTTTTTCTTCAGTGTCTTAACAAAGAATGCCAGCGTGTACGATCCATACTGGAGCATCGCCCCTGTTGCACTCCTGGCAGGCTACCTGTGGTGCTCAGTCGAAGGGGTTTCATTCATCCGTCAGCTGTTGGTCATCGTTGTCACGCTCGCCTGGGGGCTGCGTCTGACCGGCAACTGGGCTTATAGCTGGCGAGGACTCAGTCACGAGGACTGGCGTTACATTGAGCTGCGTGGGCAGTCCGGTCCCTGGTATTTTGTAGTCAATTTGACCGGAATCCACCTTGTCCCCACCCTGATTGTTTTCCTCGGCTGCCTGGCGATGTATCCGGCTGTATCTGCCGGAACTCAGCCTTTGAATCTCTGGGACGTGGCCGCCGTTATAATAACTGCGGCTGCGCTCTGGCTGGAAACAAAAGCAGACTGGGAGTTGCACAAATTCCGAGCGCAACGGCAGGATTCCGCCGAAGTGCTGAATACCGGTGTCTGGGCCTGGTGCCGTCACCCCAATTACCTGGGTGAGATTGGGTTCTGGATTGGAATCTTCCTGTTTGGTTATGCCGCCTCAGGGAACACAGCACACCATATCGCGATGGGTCCGCTCGCCATGATTTTGCTCTTCGTTTTCATCAGTATCCCGATGATCGACAAAAGGCTGGTAGCGAACAAACCAGGCTATGCTGATTACAAGGCTACTACACTCGCCCTGATTCCACTCGGTCGCCTGAAGAAATGAGGTAAGTCACGATTGAAACGCGGGTCTGGTTGTAACTTCCCGATGGAATCGAGCGAGATTAGGCAGGTCTAAAAAATCCTGACCGACATCTTTTGCAAACCCAATCACAATCGCCAGTGTCATATCCGGAATCGAATAGCGGTCACCCATCAGGTATCGACTCATCGACAAGTGACCATCGAAGAGCACCGCGGCAGCGCGAGCAATCTCCGCGGAAACCTCACCCCACTCGGCAACACACTTTTCTCTGTCCTTGAAAAAACCACTGCTGTTGCGAAATGCCTGGGCCACTGGGATTAACAGATTCAGCTCAACACGCCTCGCCCACATTTCGATTTTCGCCTGTTCGTCGGCTGTGTCTCCAAACAGATTGGGTGCTGGCTGAGTTCGCTCGAGAAACAGGCAGATAGCCTGACTCTCCGCGAGATAACTGCCATCGTCCAGTTCCAGGACCGGTACTCGCCCGAACGGATTCTTCTTCAGGTATTCCTCACTCAGGTTTTCGGCCCCCCGCAAATCGATCTCCGTTATCGGAATCTCGATGCCTTTTTCTTTCAGGAAGACATTGACGCGCTGCCCATTGGGCGACCGGCTTTGGGTGTACAGATGCATGGACTTTCCTTCTTTTAGCAAGCGTCGCCCATTGTATACCCGGACTCATCCATTAACAGTTGCGGTTAACACCCATACCTTTCATCTGAAACCGGCCATCCGGTCGACCGATTCGGGCTGCCGACTGACTCTAACGGTACATGATTCGATCCAGGAGGTGACTGTGGCATTCATTATCGAAACCCGGAACCAGCGAGTGGACATCCCCGATTGGGAGGCGGTCGATGGCTTTGTCTGGCATCATTTGGACCTGGCCACGAAGTCTCTGGCTGTGCACAAAACAGAACACCCTAATCGGACATTTCGCCTGCGCAAAATCAGCCACATCTACGAAGAGGCGCTTGCAAGCCAAGGGAGATGTGTTTCCGCCTGATCCATCCCGGCAACGGATCCGGGCTCCGCGTCCACAAATATCCGCATTGCTTTTTGAATAAACTACTTGCGCCGTTGCACTTCCGATGAAATTATCCGGTCCTCGCCGTCCGTGGATTCAAGCCTGCGGGCGGCGAATCCCATGGACTAGACGATAAACGCATGACTCAATATGTTTTTACCCATCGCATTGCACAGCCAGCAGATATCCCCGCGATAAGGGCGCTAATGAGTGCCGCGATTGCGGTCAATATGAAGCCGTTCCTCAGCAATGAAGAGATCAATGCGGCACAGGAGAGTATGGGTGTGGATCACTCGCTGATCGAGGATGAAACTTATTTTGTGATCGAAACCCGGCTTCAAGGAGGCACGATCATGGTTGGATGCGGTGGCTGGGGAAAGCGAAAAACGCTTTACGGCGGCGACCATACCAAGGGACGGGATGACACCTTGAGCGACCCCGGGGTTGACGCAGCGCGAATTCGAGCGATGTACACTCACCCGGACTGGACCCGAAATGGAATCGGTACGCTGTTACTGAACCTCGGCGAAGACGCAGCACGAGAAGCCGGTTTTCGGCGCATTGAACTCGGTTCCACCGTGCCGGGAGAACCGCTTTATCTGGCCCGGGGTTACCATGAAGTCAGTCGCGAAACACAGATAGCCGCCAATGGTGCCGATAATGTCATCATCAAAATGGAAAGGCCTCTTTAGGCCGCCGCGGGAGCCGGGAGCTATCAGAAAACACGAAACATTTTGACCCTGGTTCAGATTTCCTGGTGGGCTGTCAAAGCGTTATAGCGAAACAGTCGTTCCATCGCACCGCCGGATGCCCTGGCCGCTGCCAGGTTCCGCAAGCGGGCTTTAATCCCGCGTAAATGAAATACTTTTGCGTTGCGGCGCGAACCGCTCTGGACGCCAGCAGTTCGTTGCCTGCGTAACGCTTCATACTGTTTCAAGTTTGCGTCGATTGTCCCAGTACCATTCAGACACCGCGCCAGTACTGCGCCGTCTTCAATAGCCATCGCAGCACCCTGGGCCATAAACGGCAATGTCGGATGACAGGCATCGCCCAACAAGGTCACCCTGCCTCGTCCCCAACTTGACATGGGACGACGATCAAACAACGCCCACTTGAACAGCGAATCCCGATCTGTCTGATCAATCAACTCCTGAATATCCGGATGCCAGCCAGCGAAGTCCGCCTTGAGCTCAGAATAGTCACCACGTTCCGTCCAGGACTCAACTTGCCATCCCTGCTTTTCGGTCACGCAAACACAGTTCAAGAGTTCCCCACCACGCACGTAGTAGTGAACGAAATGTCCACCGGGCCCCCACCACACGGTCGCCATCGGTCTGATCAGATCTCGCGGCAACCGCGCAACCGGAACCAGTGCACGCCAGGCCACATTACCTGTAAAAACGGGTGCTTCTGCACCAAACAACTGCGCTCGTACCATGGAATGAATACCGTCGGCGCCGATCAGCATATGCCCTCGACAGGTTTCCTTCGCCGCGGTTGTTATCGTGACGCCATCCGGTTGCTGATCAAACTCTGTCACTCTAGTATCCGGTACTACTTCAATACTATCGTGCTCACGCGCGGCATTCTCAAGCAAACCGATAAGATCGGCGCGATGAACATGGTAGTAGGGGAATCCATATTCATGAATCGCTGACGACCCGAGCTTTGATTGAGCGATCACCCGCCCGGACTTCCAATCCCGCATTTCCCCACCCTCGGGCAGGAATGCTACCGGACGCAATGCAGACTCCAGGCCAACGTCGAAGAGCACTCTGGTGCAATTGGGGCTCAATTGAATACCCGCGCCGGTTTCGTTAATTTCCGGTGTCTGCTCGAAGAGTGCCACTTCAAAACCTTGTCGTGCAAGCGAAAGCGATGCCGCAAGTCCGCCAATCCCACCACCAACGATCAAAACTTTCTTCCCGGTTTTCGCTTTCATCATAATGCTTCCAACTGAAACCCTGTCCGAACCAGCACCACTACCTGTAGCGTTGCACGATCAGGTTTTCCCGCTCTCGGTCCAGCGATGCGGGTTCGCTGGTCGCCATCTGGAGCGCAAGGCGCTCAAGCATGATATGCCAACCTGAACCGACATCAAACGCAACGTCTTCATCAAGCATCGTCTGAACCACCGTCAGCAATGTTTCATTTTGTGAAGTTTCGACGAGGTCGAAACAAACCAGTGATGTGCCTTCCCCCTCTTGTTCCCAGGTGTAGGCCAGCACATGCGGTGGCATGAATGTCTTTATCGTGCCGTTGACAACAACTGATCCGAAATCCAGACGCAGCCTGCCATTTTCATGGTGGTCAATTTCCGCAGCAGTGAACCACTGCTCAATCTGTTCGGGTTCTACAATCGCATCCCAGACACGGTTTATCGAGAACCGGAGCAGGCGTCGAATTTCGACCCGACGAACCCTGGCGTTTCCGGTAATCACCGCGACTGCATCATTATCAACATCGGACGGTGGCAACCCATCAAATTTTTTCATGACTTTTCTCCAGAAACTTTTGCAGGTTATCGAGTCTGGATTCCCAGGCTCCTCGCCTGGACGAAAGCCATGACTCGAGCTCGGCGAATCCATCCGGATTGACCTCGTAGATACGCCGCTGTGCCGCGGTGCTGCGTGACACCAGGGCTCCCTCCAGTAACTTTTTGAGATGTTTGGAGATCGCTGGTTTGGAGATAGTGAAATGTCGTGCAATTTCACTCGATTCCAGCGGCCCGTCGTCCAGTAACCTCAGTATCTCGCGGCGAGTAGGGTCTGCCAGCGCCGTGTAGGCATCCATTGTTCTCTCCTGTTTGTTCATGCAGTCTTGCAGCCGGATTTAATTAACCATATGGTTAATTAACTGTCAAGGACATTACGGGAGAACGCAGTGGCTTTGGCTGCGGAACGTGGTTCGTTACCTGGGTAACCTCTGATTAGAATGGCACTTACTTAACATCGAACCGGGTTGTTTCGCAGAAGGGGCAGTGGTTCCTTTCCTACGCGGCTTGCGGCTCTCCGAGCTTCCCTCACTTGGTCGAAAGCCCCTGCGGGTCCGATGGCGGCCCCCTTCCTCCACGCGTTCGGCGCTATCCGAACGCGGCCCGGCCTGAAGGCTGCGGAAAGGAACCACTGCCCCTTCCGCTAAAGTCTTCGAGATGGCACCTCGAACGACGGAATTTGCCTAAGTAAGTGCCATTCACCTCTGATTAAGCTCGGAATGCCGCACCACTTTTTCCGCGATGACTGCGTTGAATCCGTACACAAAACCTCGCGAATTTAAACCTTGTCCTCACGAAAAAATAATCTTAAATCAGAGCTTCGCGAGTACAATGCCATCCTCGTTGCAGGAGTTGTTATGAGCGAAACTGAAAATCAGGTCGACCCTTATTTGGACTACGCCCAGGCCAGGCGCGAAAGCCCGGTTGCAAGAGTTGGCGAAGGTCGCTGGCAAATTGCACGGCATAGCGACGTGAATCAGGTGCTAAGGGACAACCGAACTTTCTCATCGGACGTCTCACTGCGCCCAGCGGAGGAAAGACAAACGCCAGGTATGTTGTTCAGCGACCCACCGGTACATAACCGGCTTCGAAAACTGGTCAGTCGTGCCTTCAAGCCTTCACATATTGAGGCTCAGCGTCCACTGATCAGCGCGCAGTGCACCCAACTTATTGATGCTATGAAGGCACAACCCCGGCTTGACCTGGTCACTGCGCTGGCAGCGCCGCTTCCGGTAACCGTGATTGCGCATATGCTCGGTGTTCAGGATGGCGACATCCTTTTGTTCAAGCGATGGTCAGATGCCATCTTCAGCAACATCGGTGATATTCTTTTCGCAACACCCAGTCCCGAAGCAGAGCAGGCGGGCGCAGAAATGGATACCTATTTCATCGACAGAATCGAGGAATTGCGCCGAAATCCGATCAACCATCTGCTTGGCCGACTTGTTGAAACAGAAACCGACGAGGGCATGCTCAGCAATGCAGAACTGCTAAGTTTCTGTCGCCTGTTATTAATTGCCGGTAACGAGACGACCACCGGATTGATCACAGCATCGGTTCGAATTTTTGATGAGTTCCCGGAAACACTTGCGCAACTCAAGCAGGACCCCAAGCTGATTCCAACTTTTATCGAGGAAGCTTTACGCTTCTATTCGCCGTTCTCCGCCACCATCCGACGCACGACCTGCGACACTGAGATCGCCGGAATTAAAATTCCGAAAGGCCATCTCGTTATGCCGATGATGGCATCCGCTAATCGTGACGAATCCGTTTTCGACCAGGCAGACCAGTTTCTGATTGACCGGGATCCAAATCCCCATCTTGCGTTTGGCTTCGGCATCCATTTCTGTCTGGGTGCACACCTTGCGCGACTGGAAGGGGAGATTGCGGTGGCCGCGCTGTCAAAGAACTTCAGGACAATCAAGCTAATCGAAAAGGACCGCTCAGGGATGAGCAATCTGGGCGGGCCTTCCGAGTTGCAGGTTTTTCTCGAACCGGTCTAACGCACATCCTGGCGCACCTTGCGCCTGTTCCGACCGCAACGCTTAACGGAAAAAAACTCCCGCTAACCGTCATCTCAAAAGTGTTAAAGGCTGAAGGTAATCCCCTGCGCCAGCGGAAGATCATCGGAGTAATTAACGGTTGACGTACTCCGACGCATGTAACCCTTCCACGCGTCAGATCCTGATTCACGACCACCGCCAGTCTCCTTTTCGCCGCCGAATGCGCCGCCAATCTCAGCACCGCTGGTACCAATGTTGACGTTGGCGATCCCACAATCACTACCCAGAACGCTGATAAATAACTCCGCTTCCTTTAAATCGTTAGTAAAGATTGCGGAAGATAAACCCTGCGGCACATCATTATTAGCACAGATCGCATCTTCCAGATTATCAAACGGGAACACATACAAGATGGGGGCGAAAGTTTCCGCGGCAACGTTCGTAACGTCACGAGGCATCTGTACAAGCGCCGGTCGCACATAGTAGGCATCGGGATACTCATCGATCAGCACACGTTCACCTCCAGTCACTTGTCCACCCTGGTCACGCGCAAGGGCGAGACTCGACTGCATGGCGGTAAATGCCGAAGCGTCAATCAATGGCCCCATCAGATTTGCTTCGACCAATGGACTCCCGATTGCCACACTGGCATAAGCACGCGCGGTTGCTGCCACGAATTCGTCGAAGACCTCGCTATGCACAAACAAACGCCGGGTTGAGGTACACCTTTGCCCTGCGGTTCCAACCGCACCAAAAACGACCGCCTGCAGTGCCATTTTCAGGTCTGCACTTGGGCAGACGATGACCGCATTGTTACCCCCCAGTTCCAGTATGGCGCGTCCAAATCGCGAAGCTACCCTCGGGGCAACCTCGGCACCCATGGCACAACTGCCGGTGGCGCTGATGATCCTGATGCGCCTGTCATCTACCATGCGCATGCCGATTTCCGGGCCACCAATCAGCAACTGGCAAAGTGCCTTTGGTGCCTGCCCGTGCTGTTCGATCGCACGCTGCATCAGGCTCTGACAGGCAAGTGCCGTCAGCGGAGTTTTTTCCGATGGCTTCCAGACAACACTGTCGCCACAAACCAGCGCCAGTGTAGTGTTCCATGCCCACACGGCGACCGGGAAGTTGAATGCTGAGATAACACCAACAGGGCCCATCGGGTGCCAGGTTTCTGTCATTTTGTGGCCGGGACGTTCAGATGCAATGGTCAGACCGTAAAGCTGCCTTGAAAGGCCCACTGCGAAGTCACAAATATCGATCATTTCCTGGACCTCGCCGAGTCCTTCCTGGAGAATTTTCCCGCATTCAATGCTCACCAGACGTGCCAGAGTTTGCTTATTCTCCCTGAGCAATTCTCCAAAAACCCTGATCAACTCACCCCGGGCTGGGGCAGGTACGGATCTCCAGGCCTTGAACGCCGTATCCGCGGCTTCGATCATGCTGTCAACTTCCTGCGGCGAATTTACGTTCAGCGAAGCGATCACCGAACCATCAATCGGGGAAGTTACTTTGAGCGCGCCCTCACTGACATCCTGGTGGCAGCCGAGGTCTTTGAGCACTTGTTGTGTTTCATCAATCATAATTTCTACCGCTTTGCCTGGTTTTTTGAATTACGCTGCCATGGTGAATTCATGCGTCAGCTTATAGTGACGGCCGAAGCGATTACCCAGAAAGGTTTCCAATGAAATTTCTTCCTGCCGCACAAAGCCTGACTGTCTGATCTTTCCTTCTCGGAGGAGGTCAAGGACCGCGCAGATGCTCGCCGCCGTCGTCACCTGAATCGCACTGCAGGAAACCTCGTTAATTTTTTTACCATAAATTTTGTTGGCGTAGGTTTGTTGAAACAATCGCCCATTCTGCCTCCCACTGACGGTCACGAAGATAAGTACCACATCTTGTAAGGTCGCCGGCACGGCATTTTCGAATACATCTTTCAGCAGGTCGCGACGGTTTTGCAACTGCAAATCCTGAAGCAGGGTTTTCATAATGTCCCGGTGCCCTGGATACCGGATAGTCTGGTAACTCAGGTTTTTCACCCGACCTTGTAGTGTTTCTGCCAGCGTCCCAATGCCACCGGAGGTGTTGAAGGTTTCGTAATTAACGCCATCCAGAGAAAAATGTTCGAGATTCTCCAGCGCAGGAACGCTTAACCGTTCACCGTTCCTGATTGCAACGCAGGGTTCACAATACTCGTTGATGACTCCGTCCGTGCTCCAGGTCAGGTTGTAGTTCAGTGAATTGGACGGATATTGCGGCAGTGCACCGACGCACATACGGATGCTCTCAAGTTCATCAAAACCTGCCGCCAGATCATTGGCGACGATAGAGATAAATCCGGGAGCCAGGCCACATTGAGGGATCATCGCAGCCTTGTTCGATTCTGACAAGCGCTTCACAATTTCGGTGCTGGCAACATCCTCAGTAAGATCCAGATAGTGAACATTTGCCGTGCTGGCTGCCCGGGCTATCGCCTCAGTCATAAAATAGGGTGTCGCACTCAACACCGCGAATTGAGTTTCGAGCTGAACGGCAAAAGCTTCACTATCGGAAACATCAAAACAAATTTTGGAAAGCCGTTCCCTGTCCGGTACCAGGTCAAGCTGTGCTTCACTGATGTCATACAGGCTGACCGTGTAGTCGTCCGAATCAAGCAGAAATTCAGCGATCATTGCGCCGATTTTACCGGCGCCCACGACCGCCACCGCTACCCGTTGCTTCTCCCCATCGTTGGACAATGCTTCATTTGTGATGATGCTCATGGCCTGGCTCCCGCAGATTGATTGATAAACCAGATTCCAGCTTGGCGGAGTTCGATGCCAAATTGGAGCGGCAATTTAGGCATATTTGGCCTAAAATATCTCATTTTTTAGAGCCTTTAGACCAATATGCTCAATTCTTTGGATGAACGACTTATTGCACTGCTGCGTGAGAACGCCCGTATCAGCACTTCGGAAATCGCCCGGGCGCTGTCCATATCCCGCTCCACCGTGCAAACACGCCTGCAGCGCCTCGAGAAGAACAACGTGATCAAGGGATATACCCTGGTTTACGGCGACGAATATGCGAACCAACTGGTTTCAGCACATGTACTGATTACTGTGCATCAGAAACTGAACGTGCAGACCAATCGAGCCCTTTATGCTATCCCTCAGGTCAAGTCACTGTACGCGGTAAGCGGCGAGGTTGATCTTATTGCCATCCTGCAAACACAAACCACTGCAGCGCTGAGCCAGGTGCTTGACGAAATAGGGAACCTTGAAGGTGTTGAACGAACCCGGTCGTCGCTAATCCTTGAAACCAAATTCAGCCGTTAGCACCACAATTCTAAAGCGAATGTCGTCCGCAATTGAGGTAGCCCCGGGCCTCAAACCCGACACCTGCTACTGTAATTCGCCGTCCCGAAAGCACTGTCTGGGAATCAACGGTGCCGGATTCGTCATGAGTTGTCGCCGGACGTGAACTCGCTATACTGAGATCAATTCACTAAATCCCCGGCCCCTAATTTATGATCACGATCTTCAGTGCCAGGAAAATAATCACCATGAATCCTTCCAATCCACTGGCAACTCATATCGCCGTGCGTGACGGCATGATCCTCGGTGCGGGCTCGCTCCCGGAGCTTGAGGGCTGGGGAGAATATACACTCGATGAAACCTTCGCTGACAAGGTTATCCTGCCCGGATTCGTCGAGGCACATGCGCACGTTATGACGGGGGGGATGATGCTACATCCGTACCTGGGCTTTTTCGACCGACCCACGGCCGATGGTGGTGTCGCACCAGGAATCAAATCCTATAATCAGTTGATAGAAGCACTGATCGCTGAGGACGCCAAATTGGAAGATCCCGGGCAGCAGCTTATTGCTGTGGGGTTTGACCCGATTTATTTTCCGGACCAGCCCAGGCTAACCAGACACCATCTGGACCAGGTCTCACGAACACGACCCATTTATCTGCACCATGCAAGTGGCCATCTGGCGACCGTCAATACCGCCATGCTTGAGGCAAATAACGTCAGTGCCAGTCTCAGGGTTGACGGGCTGGGTCGGGATGATGCCGGGGAGCTTGATGGTGAACTCCGCGAGTTCGCAGCTATGGCGTTGTGTAAAACGGGAACCCGGGAAGTGCAATACAGCAATTCCCGGGAAGAAGCCTTGAGGGACTTCGGCGCACTGGCCTGTAATGCGGGCATTACCACGTGCACTGACCTCGCAGGTTCCGCGATTCTGGCACCGAAGGTGTTGCAAATGTGGCATAAGGTTACCGGGGATGACGCTTTCCCCATGCGAATCGCCCAGTACAACATTCCCGCGATGCCCGGTAATACTACCGACTTTGACGCGGTCGCCAACCAGTTCATTCAGTTGCGCAGGGAACAAACCGATAAACTGAGATTTCCTGGCGTCAAATTTGTTCTGGACGGTTCAATCCAGGGATTCAGCGCATTGCTGAATCCGCCAGGTTACTTCAAGGGTGAGGATCATGGGCAGTTGCTCGCGGTACCTGAGCAACTCATGGATTGGCTGCTGCCGTTCCACAAAGCTGGTCTGAACATCCATATGCATTGCAACGGAAACAAAACCCAGGATCTCGCCATCGAAACCGTTGCGCAACTCATCCGCGCTGATCCATGGCTGGATCATCGCCACACTATTACCCATGCTCAGCTGACAACCCAGGCCCAGTTGCGCAAAATGGCGAGGCTGGGGTTGTGTGCAAACTTTTTCACCAACCACATCTGGTACTGGGGTGATCAGCACTATGATATTACCGTCGGCCCGGAACGTGCCAACGCACTCGAACCTTGTGCATCAGCAATTCGAGAAGGCGTCTCTTTTTCAATACACTCGGATGCGGGCGTAACACCACTCGGGTCCCTGCACACCATGTGGTGTGCAGTGAATCGCTTGACACCGTCCGGTCGCGTCCTTGGAGCGACGGAAAAAATCAGTGCGGCGCAGGCGTTGCGCGCCGTGACTATCGACGCCGCCTACCAGCTACACCTTGACGATGAGATTGGTTCGCTCGAAGCAGGTAAGCAGGCGGATTTCGCTGTCCTGGAGGAGGACCCGCTCGCCGTTGACCCTTTGCATCTTCGCGATATCAAAGTCTGGGGAACTGTTCTCGGCGGCAGGCAATACAAGGCAGCCGGATGATTTTATTCACCGTCATCGGTGGATATCTGGGGGCAGGTAAGACAACCCTGTTGAACAATATTCTGCAGAATAGTCAGGACAGAAGGATCGCCTTGCTGATCAACGACTTTGGAGAAATCAACATCGATGCGGGATTGATAAAATCCCAAACTGAAGCACAGATAAACCTGACCAACGGCTGTGTGTGCTGTTCCTTGTCCGACGGATTCCACGAGGCGATTGAGCAATTGGCCAGCGCGAGTTTTCCACCACAACATATTATTGTAGAAGCAAGCGGTGTCGCTGACATTTTTAATCTGTCCCAGTACGGCTATAGCCCACAAATGACGCTCGATGGTGTCGTCATCGTCGCTGACGCCGAGACCGTGGTTGCGAAAGCAAACGACAAATATGTCGCACAAACCGTCCGCCGACAACTGGCTGCTGCTGATCTCATCGTCCTGAACAAAATAGATCTGGTCACCCGGGATAAGGTGAAAGACGTCACAAAATGGCTCACCGAAAATTTCCCTGCTGCGACAATTATCGAGGCCGAGGCAGGTCGCGTCCCTTCGGCACTACTACTAGGAATTCACGACAAGCACGCGGACCCCGGCAATCTCGATCCCGGACACCATGCCCACGAACAATATTCAACATGGCATTTTCATTCCGGCCATACAGTCACGAACAATTCATTGACCGAATTCGTTGCCCAGCTGGACGAAAGCGTAGTCAGAGCAAAGGGTTTCGCTCTGCTCGAAGGAGGCACCTGTGTGCAATTCCAGTTAGTCGGCAGTCGGCGGGAAATAAGTCCGTATCCATCACCAGCCGAAGGCATCAGCGTTGTTGCGATTGGGCTCAGGGGTGTATTAGATCTCGCGGCGCTCGATAAGCTCGCCGATGAACTTTTCCCAGAGCCCGGTTAATCCCGATTGACAACTTCACGCTTACTTCAGACATCAGAGTGTGTAAAACTCAAGTCACTAAACTAGAAAGGAGAACTGTTTTATGAGTTGGAATGGGAAGGATGACGCGCTGGAAAACGCGAGCGAACGAGGCTTCGAAATCGAAGTTGATAACCACGCGGTCCCCGGTGTTTACTGAAAACCCAATCAGGGTGGAGACCGGCTTGTATTGTTAGGCCATGGCGGAACTACGAACAAAAAGGCCGAATACATCGTCAATGTAGCCGGACTGCTGGCTGCCAGGGGAATCGCCTCGTTTGCCATTGACGGACCAGGACACGGTGACCGGGCCAGCGGTGATGATGCGGTCAAAGACTTTGCCGGCGTGTGGAATAAAAATGGCGGGACGGATACGGTCATCTCAGACTGGCGAGCAGCGCTGGATTTCATTGAGGCACAAGAAGGTGCACGGCCAACAGGCTGGTGGGGCTTATCCATGGGTACGATGATGGGCCTGCCGGTTACAGCGTCGGATGAGCGCATCAAAGTTGCGCTACTGGGTCTGATGGGAACCTGGGGGCCAAACGGCGCCGATCTTAAACGACTGGCACCTTCGGTGTCTTGCCCGGTGCGATTCCTGGTCCAGTGGGATGATGAAATTGTTCCCAGAGACAAAGCCTTCGAGCTATTTGGACTCATTGGTTCAAAGAAGAAGACCATGCATGTGAATCCCGGGGCACATTCCGCTGTACCTGTACCAGAGTTCGAAGATTCTGCTAACTACCTTGACCGATATCTTCGCTAGTTGCCCTCTCGGAAGTTACATTTTCCACGAAACTCACCCGCCTGACAGAATCTGCTTGTTTAAGAGGTAACTGCCACAAATCAGACGACAATCCGGCGCCTATTCACCCGTGGACGGATCTGCAAACATCACCAGAGCGCCATTGCAATCATGGATCATAAACGCCCGCATGCCCCAGGGCATGACTTCAGGGGCTGAAACGATTTCCACTTCGCGTGCGGAAATATCCGTGAATAGCGCGTCCAGATCATTCACATACAGGGTCATATATGCCGTGACCGGCTTGCTGGGTTCCCCGGAGGAAAAATGAAAGCTGGTGGTTCCCGCCAGGATTCCACCATGCATGACCGGGTCACCCCAGGCAAATTCGACCTGCAAGCCCAGATAATCCTGATACCAGAGCAATGTCTTCTCCACATCGTCAACATTGATAATCGCCGCAGCATTACGAATATACCGGGCGTTTCTTCCCTCTGAATTAAACTTTGTCATTAACATTCTCCTGTACGTTCTGTTGTCTTGATCAGCGCATTGACTATAAATGACAACAAGAACTGGTAATATCAATTATCAGCCACAATTCTGCCATTATCGGACGACTTGCCTCTGCCAACGCCGACAAACTGGACGCACAACTGGACCTCAACCACTGGAATCGCAGAAGCGCGCCCTGTCTATGTGCGTATTTTCGAATACCCCCGGGGCTATCATGGACACTTTCACACGCATGGCTTCGCCAAACTCGTCTACCCGCTACGCGGGCTTGTCTCGGTTGTCACTCCGGAAGGTCGCTGGCTGGCGACACCATTACGGGGCGTTATCATCCCCTCCTGGCAAAACCATCGTATCGCTGCCGCCGGTAATGCACTGCTGCATTCGGTATTTGTTGATCCCCGCGTGTTTCCGGATTGCCTGACCGAGTACGGCATGATCTCTGTCACCCCACTCCTGCACGAACTCATCAGGGAAGCGGGACACTTTTATGCCGACTACAAACCCAATTCTCTCCAGCACCGGTTACTCGAATTGATAGTCGCATTGCTACGCTCCGCGGATACTGAACTCACGGAACGATGCCTGCCTGTAGTGAAGCACCCAAGAATCAGGACAGCGCTGGAAAACGCGGGGACGTCCATGCGCAGCGCTGAAATCGCCCGCCGCTCTGCCCTGTCTCCCAGGCACTTCTCCCGCGTGTTTAAAGCCGACACTGGTATGGCCTTTAAAGACTGGCGCGCACTTCACCAGGTGCAATCAGGCTTGACTCTGCTGCATCAGGGTAAGTCTGTGAGCGCAACGGCAAGTGAACTGGGCTTCAGCTCTACCAGCGCGTTTATTACCTTATTTAGAAGGATTACCGGACGCACGCCCGGCACTATCGAGAAGCGCAATGCACAGCAATGACCCCGGCCTGCGAGGCTTTTACCCGACAAAGTGACTAATATCCGCGGATTATTCACTCAGGCGTGAGACCACCCCGCCGCCGGTATCAGCGGCTAAACGGCTCATTTTATGGGTCAAAGTGCCCTGAAACGGCAAATTAGGCGTAACTTTTCGCAATTCTGTGAACTCTGTCACTATTTTGCCACTACTCATCGGTACTATCAGTATCAAGTAACCGGGAATAACGCGTGGGCAACACAAACCACACAATTTCGAGACAGGTACCATCGAGTAAAAACCGACTGGTCGCCAAGATCGAACTCGATAACGGAATCAGTTTTTCCGTTAACGAGTCTAGCCTGCCTATCATCATCGGAAGAGGCGCGGATTGCGATATTTGTGTTCCGGCAATCGACGTTTCCAGGCAGCACTGTGAATTACACCTTGAGAAAAGTGTCTTGTGTATAAGGGATAAAAGCACCAACGGTACGCTCGTTGGCGGCACCCTGATCAGGAATGAATCCGCAGCTATTCAGGGGCGAACTTCAATCATGCTGGGCACTGATATGAAACTCACCATCATGCCCTTTGCTATCAGCCGGGTCGTCAAAGATGAACGCCGGTCAAGCGCTGATCGCAGGAATGAAGAGCGACGTGTGGCAAGCCGCCGAAGCAACGTCGTCGCTGTGGATTTCGAACGCCGTGAAGCGCCGCGTAGAAACAGTCCCCGACGCGTTGGCAGTCGTCGTTAAGGAAACCTCGGAATCATCCATCGCAGTTATTTAACATCTGTGTCAGCTCGTAGATATTCTCCATACTCACCATTTTTTCAGATGGGGAACTGGCTTGATAAGCAGCGCAGTCCGCTAACAACGGCGGGTATATACTTGCCAGGGTTTCGGGATGAACCAGCAGCGATTCCTTGCCCCCGACGCTAACAAGAAAATACTCCTGACGAAAGACTTTAGGATCCTGCAGTAATCCGTAGGTTGTCTGACTGGCAATGTCCGCAGATATGAGCATGGCATTTAGTGATCCACCTGTCGAAACAACGCCTTTTGCTACACCTCGGGTTACCGCGGAGACGGCGACCTCCTTTAGCATCCCTTTAAAAAAGCTTTTTGCGCCTTTCTTCGCTTCCAACGGGTCCGGAAAGGGGTTAACCGCAAGTGTGTAGTGCTGGCCTGCAGCAACGACTCGTGCCAGGACGCCATCAGCAGCAACGAAGGACATGGCGCCCGTAGCCTCGTAGGACCGCTCAATTGACAATCGCCGAAGGTCCTGACCCGAGAGCGCAATAAACTGGCGATCTTCCGGTTTGATCAGGATTGTGCGCGGATTCAAAAAACGGACTTTCCCTTC
Organism: Gammaproteobacteria bacterium; assembly: GCA_021773555.1. GTDB lineage: Bacteria > Pseudomonadota > Gammaproteobacteria > Pseudomonadales > Azotimanducaceae. The sequence continues at coordinate 15,980 of JAJFKA010000085.1, read as the reverse complement.
GTATCGTTGACCACTGACGAATTCGAGATCGCCCTGTTCAAATGTGCCGTCAATGGACGCAATGTAGGGGTCATCCGGCAACAGCCCGAATTCACTGATCTTCGCTGCCTTGAATTTCCGGCTTTTCTTGCCCTGCCTGATGGCCAGCTCTGCGAGCTGACCCTGCACAACCTTCAACTGCAATTCACCTTCCAGCCGTTTAGCGTCCGAGCCAACCAGGTATCCACTGTGCCATTTTGTTTTTACCGATTGTTTATTCCAGATAATCGCCGGGTACTTCCAGGCAAACATGGGACCCTGCCGGAAACTCGAAAACGATTGAGGCTTAAACATGACAGGCGCACCGATTTCATCAGCATTAAAGACCGCAACATCACGGTCCTGACAAACCAGTAAAAAGGAAATACCTCGAGCATCCTCGAGACGTTCCTGGGGTCCCGGGCATTCCAGTTCAGCCGACCCAGTGATTGCATGAAAAATGACAAACGCTGCGACAAAAGTTTTCTTCAACATAACGACATCTCTTTATTGGAAAGGTATCACGAGATTTACCTGGAATCATCTTAACGTGAGTGACATCCGGCAGGATAACAAGTGATAATTGGACAATCGCAAATTGTAAGGGTAACTGAGTGACCGACAGGTACGAATCCATGATTCTGGGAGGTAGTTCCCGCAACGTTGAATATCTTGGTGCTTTTGTTGCCTGGCTCCTTTCCAATGGCATGCTGAGTGCCGAAATAGAACATTCAGCTGGCCGCGCCATTGCACGAGTACGCATGCAGGATATGACTGGTTCTGCATTTCTCACAACCGTGCTGCATGGTGAGCTGACACCTCACCAGCTCAATGATGTGGGGCGTGCATTTTCTGATTCGTATTTCGTATCAGGGCGTTACCAGGCTGACTACGACAGGTGCGAGTTTCGGGGAGATAGCGATTGGCGCTTCTACGATGAGGTGTCTCCCTATATCACCGCCGCCTTTCAGGCCCATGTTAAAGCACCGAGCAGGTTGAACGCGCTCACCGCGAAAATTCTCAAATTCCCAGGACGTAAGCGCTGAACCGCTTGCGAGAAAAACTGGCGCCGCTTTCAGGGAACACTGCCGTAGTTTGATAGCAGTGGGTATTTCGGCAGGTCAACGCACCCGGTCAAACACTCAGCGGCGCGCCCTGCAGTGTCACCCAGCCGACTTCACATTCTCCCAGGTCCGATGCGATAAACGCAGAATCATCGCTGATCGAAACACTCATGGAACCGGTACGCTCCGCGAGGCCAGCTAACGCACACACTGACTGCCACTCAAATTGGTACACCGCAACCGGCAAGCCCCTCACTTCAGGCTCAAGTTCCTTCCACCACTGCACTGACCTGGTATTGAAGCAGTAGATACGCACATCGTTACACATACGGGACGCCTTTTTGATCCGCTGCAAAGACGGCTCCCCCACATCAATCCACGATACTATCTGGTCATCCAGTGCCTTCGCCCAGAGGTCCGGTTCGTCAGGTGAACTTAATCCGCGCGTAAAAGCCATGCGTGGCTGGGCATTGATGCAAAAAGCCAGTATCCGCACCATCATCCTTTCGATATTTTCTGAGGCATGACGCGCCACAATCAGGTTGAGACTGTCGTAGTAACCCCGGTCCATGTCCGACAATGCGATGTTGATCTTATAGATCGTAGGTTTCAGTGCCACGGTTTTGTCACCTGGAATTATCCATGCACCAGCGCCAGCGTACGCAACGCACGCTCTCTGAGTTTTTCTGAGTCCCGGGCAAATACAGGCAGTACAATCTGTTCTGCACCGGACGCCTCGAAGGACTTCATATCCTCGTGGGTCATTGCCGTTGGGTGCGGAGAAATATATATTTTCACTTCAGCCAGGCTGCGACCCAGAGCCTCGAGCTTGCTCTGCAATGTTTCCAGATGCAGCTTGAATGTCTCCGGGGTGAGATTGAAGCCATACCATCCCTGCCCTTGTTCTGCGACTCGCCGCAGTGCGGCATCACTTTCTCCGCCAAAAATCAGCGGCGGGTGAGGTTTCTGGACTGGCTTCGGATTCTGGTAAGCCGCTTTAACAGAGAAATATCGGCCTTCATAGTGTGACAGTTCATCACACCAGAGCGTTTTCATAACCTCCAGGCATTCTCGAGTTCGGCCTGCCCGGTCGACCCAGGGCACGCCAAGGGCCTCAAATTCTTCTCTCAGCCAGCCGATGCCCACGCCAAACTCGACCCGTCCGCCAGACAAAAAATCCAGGTCCGCAACCTGCTTGGCGGTGTATACAGGGTTACGCTGCGGCACCAGGCAAATACCAGTACACAACCTGATTGAACGCGTGTGTGCCGCGACAAAGGTCAGGGCGGTCAACGGGTCCAGCAGACTTCTCGGCGAACCCGCAATTTTGCCATCGTCGCTGTAGGGATACTTCGATTCATACTCTGGAAAAAACAGTACGTGCTCAGGTACCCAAAATGAGTGAAATCCCAGGTCTTCGACCAGTCTACCCGCTTCCGCGATGTACTGGGGTGATGTGATTTCACTAAACGCCATCTGGCAGCCAACTTTCATATTGATTCTCCTTTTTACAACAGCGTAACAACGCGAGGCTGTTTAGCCCTAACTACCGATAATCAGTTTTGTTGACAAGTCTGCCACGTTCACTGCAAATTGGCGTAAGAGACCAATAAGGTAACAGATTGTTTCGCCATGTGATTGTTTTTATTGGTATTCCTGGTTGGCATAACAATTGCTCACCTGTTATCAGTATCCAATTCATTGCGAAACTTACCTAACAATCCAGGGACAAACCATGAACCAGGAACAAGCAGAAAAAAGAATCACGGAACTCAAAGGTTACTATTCCCACCTGGCGTCGTTCGTCGCAGTGAACCTGTTTCTGATTATGATCAATTTGATCAACTACAGCGAAGACCCGCAACTATGGTTTGTCTACCCGCTGTTTGGCTGGGGAATCGGACTACTCATACACACATTTCAGATTTTTGCTGGTGGTCGCGACTGGGAAGACCGAAAAATGCAGGAACTGACCGGCTGGAGCGTTACCCGGGAAGAACTGGAAAGGCTTTCAGAGCGAACCGACAATCTTGTTTCAATTCTCTCTAACCTCAACTGGGAAAAAATCGACCCAGCTCTGGTAGAAACCAAGGAAAACCTGCTGAAAGCTCGCGAAAAAATCATTCAAATGCAGGATGACGGCGGCACCCCGACAGATGCGAGCCGCGACGAGGTTGTCCGTGAACTTGAGAAGCTTGAGGAGTTTGTTACCAGCGCTAAGTTCAGGTTTTACGATCAGGCCCAGTCACCTGACAATCCTGTGAAGGGATAGCCACAAGTTTAAATCGTGACGACATTCGCGATGCTGTCCGAGTGACCATTGATGTCGTAAGACATGATCACAAGGTCGCGCGGGGTACCGTTACGATCCTCAACATAGTCCGCCAGCAAGGCTTCAGGTACAAAGCCGAGACGTCGGAAAGCAGACTGTGCACCATGCTGGTTTGACGTCATATTCGCCGTCAGCTTTCGCAATCCAAGACTTCGGGCGACTTCAAATATATCTGAAGTAAGGTTGCGACCAAGTCCCCGGGCCCGAAAGGCACGATTGACGTTGACTCGCAGTTCACCGACTCCACGAGTCCAGGGCGCGGCATTCCTGTGGACGGTGGCGTAACCAATCAGTCCGGTATCATCATAAGCCACAATCGTGGTTGAATTTCCGCTGAGCACATTGCTGACCCAGTCATCGACCACCTTCTCTTCTGTCAGATCAACTCTGAGAAACAACAAATCCTCTTCTGGCAAGGCTCGTGCGAATTTCAGAATCGCATCACGGTCGGTTGCCGCCATCATCCGAAATTCAACACTCGCACCATCTGGCAGCTTGACGGTCCTGGGGTATTTTGTCTCTATATCTGATTCAGTCATATCGCCTCCGCACTCTTTGTTAAGTTGAGAGAAGCTTCTGCTGCAGACAACAGCTCCTGGAAAACATCATCCGCGCCCTGCCTGATGACTTCGACGTCAGGCATCAATCTGGGTTCGCAAATAAAGCTGAAAAACAACTGTTTGTTATAGCTCAAAATAGTTGCGCTAAATCCCGTGGTGCCTGTCAGCACCAACAAGCCAATTGTGTCCGTCACCTCATGCCCACACATGTACTGAGGTACCTGAACGCCAGGGACATTCGTACAGGTGAAGTTGGCACCCAGATTTGGTGGCCTAAAGCCCATGCTGGGGATAACCGGTACCGGTACCCGTGCAGCAAGTGCTGTGGGATCAAATACCGTGCCGACGAGTTGGCTGACGGCCATACCTACGGGTGGCAGCGAAGGCATGCTCTGTTGCATAACTGTCAGCGCCTGCGCTTCCTCACTTTCCTTGATCCGAGTGGTTTCCTCGATCACCGCATGCATCCTGTCGGTGCAGTCCATGGGCCAGGCCGGTAGCATTGGAAAGATCGCAGAAACCTGGTTACCCAACCCCCCTTGTTGATCTTCAGTGCGTACGTTGACCGGACACATGATACGCATGTGCTGATTGTCGGTACGCTCATTATGTAAACTCAAATATCGCGCAACCGATTCTGAAATCACGGCAAGAACAACATCATTAATTGTCCCACCAAAGACGCGACGTATTTCACGAATCTCCCCAAAAGGCTTCTTCAGCCAGGCCACCTTGCGTTTCGGGCCAATGGGTGACGCATTAAAAGGTGCAGTAATCGCCGGTCGGGAAATAAATCTGGTAAATATCTCAATGGCTTTGCTGATCTGTGGCCACTGACCCGCCCCGGAAGTAAACAGTTGCGCGGGATTTGATTGTTGAAAATTGGAGATGTTTTCCTGCACCGCCTCGGACATCAGTTCCGCGGGTCCCGGCGGTTTGTCCGGGTGCCAGTCGTCACCGGACGCATCCGGTTCACTCGCCTTGGGATCAAGATCATACAATATTGTCGTGAGTTCAATGCCAGACGCGCCATCGATCATCGCGTGATGAGTCATCTGCAACAATAATGTCTTATCCGGAACCCCCTCGAGCACAATCATCTTCCATAGCGGGTGGTTCCGGTCCATCAATGGTTCGTTAAGTTCTACCGCCTTATCGATGCCTGCATCAAGTGAGCTACCCTCTGGCAGCGAGTGCAATTGCACGTGGTTCGCCAGATCAAAATCCGGATCGTCCACCCACCGGGGATGGGCGAGACCAAAGGGGACTTGCGCCAGCTTGCGTCGATACGCCGGAATTAGGTGTATTCGGGCCTGGAAATGCCCGAATACATCAGCGAATGCCAATTCTCCATCGAGCACGTAAACCGAGGAGATGTGCATCGGACCGCTTGCTGTCTCCAGATAAATAAATGATGCGTCAGACTGGGTTAGCCTCATATTTAGCTCCTCAATGTCTGTAATATGCTCGGACTGAACATCAACGTCAAATTCAATGCCCACCCGACACAATTGACTCATTGCACCACCCTGGCGGTTGTCTCGATATGACATCTGTCCATCAATTTGACGCTACGCCAGACATCGGTTCAAATCACGTTTCCTCTTAGCCTGGATACCCATGCCGTTCATCAAAACTACTGCCGGCAGGACGCTCCTGGGTGTGGCATATTTAATTTCTGCTAACGCGCTCTCAGGATTGTTTGCTGTTCTGCTCGACTACCCGTCGCTATGGGGAAAGAGCACAGGAATATTCGGTGAATACGCAATTCCCCTGCCTTTTACCTGGGCGCTGGCACACTGGATTTCCATGCTGCCGTTTACCCTGGTGATGCTGGGCATGCCCCTGTGGGAGAAGCGCTCGGTAATCAGGATCCGTTGGCTGTTACTGGCAGGTATCCTCGTAAGTCTGTTCTTCGAGATTGATCTTCCCTACGGGCGACTGGAGCACAACCCCTTCCTGCTGTTTTTAACCGTAGATTTCGTGCTCGTCCTGTTGCTTTCTTTTCTGTTTTACACATCTGTAAAAGTTCAGCTTGCCGGTCTGGTAACCCTGGTCACGCTTATCCTCGGAATTATTTTTCAGGAACCGCTGGTCCGCTTCTCTTCCCTGCAAGGGCCACTATTGTCAGAACTGGAGGTGGAAATCAGCCACAAGGAAAAACTGGTTCGCTACCATTTCAACGTAATCCCGGCGCTGACGCCTGGCGAGTCGCCTTATCCTGATAAGATCTGTGCGGCGGCGGAAAAGCTGTTCGACGAAGTGACCAGCGCAAATCCCGCACCTGCAGACTACACAGAGATCGTTCTCTTCTGGGCCAGACCGAAAAACGCGAAGCCGGGCACAACCTATCCTGCGGGTTCAGCAGGACAGGATCACCAGCGTCACTGGATTTGTGACCTAAATTACCCTTCGGATAATTAAAATGAAATTCTACTTTCACTTGTGTCTTATAATCCCTATCTCTCTTGCCAGCGGTTGTCTCGCAGGATCCTCCAGCCAATCACGCGACGATCAGGTCGCACAAAACCGGCAGCATTTCTCAGTTCAGGAACAAACGGACATCGCACGTCAGGATATTTCCGCACGACTGGGCATAGCGGAAACTCAAGTTACGGTCATCGACGCGAGACAGGTGATATGGCCGGACACGAGTGTTGGTTGCGCGCAGCCCGGTTACGCCTATCCGCAGATGTTAACCGCAGGAATCAGAATCGAGTTGCTCGTCGGAGGGGAGCACTACCACTACCACGCGGGCAATCGTGGTCCCGTGCAATACTGCCAGAATCCCTCGGCAAAAAAACCTCAATCTCGTTATGAGGATCGGTAAAAAAAACCGCCCGCTATAAGCGGGCGGTCCTCAACACTAACCCCTCAAATCATCAGTCTGTATCGACACTGATGACCGTGGTTGAAATTTCACCACTGTCGTTACTGTGTGTGACGATACCGCGATAGCGGGTATCCGGAGTCAATCCGGACCAGCCAACCGAGATACTTTCGGTTGTCCCAAGGGAAACCGTACCAGGCGCCGTTACAGTCATATTGCCCAGGTTAGGTCCGACATCCCAGAAGTTCAGTTCATACCCGGTCACCGGCGCCACACTGTCGAAGTGGATAACAAAAATCGCATAGAATCCCGGGACGGGATTAACCAGATCAATCTGTTCTTCCGATGTCGGCGATCCACTGAAAGCAACAAACGGGAATCCCGCAGAATCAGGTCCCTGAACCTGCATGTCCAGATCATCAGAACCCGAGCCATCGCCGACGGTTTCATCAAACAGCGAAAAACGTGCCAGTTCCGTGCCCGGCGGGACAAAAACAAAATGCAGTGTGGCGCCGCCGATTCCAACGGTATCTGGCTGCACCTCAGCAGCTTCAAGCCCTCCGCCGGTTGCAGCAAAATTACCGCTAAAACCAACTCTCACATCGTAGGACGTAGAACCGGAAACTGGCGCATCAGTCACAGCTACCATGGAAGGCGCTGCCAACGCCACGGGACGCACTGCGATCGGACTACGAACGGAGTATTCGCCACCATGTGACCAGGTCAGAGAACCAAACGTCCAGGCATTGAGCGTCGCATCGCTGGTCGTCGATATTGTTACCTGATAGGTCGCTGACTGACCCGGCTTGAGTTTGAACGACGCAGGAGAAACCGAGACTTCTGTGCCAGGAGGTGCATCAACCGAAACCGTATAGGACTTCTTACCATTGTTATTACTAACGCTGGTGACTGTCCGTGTAATAGTCTGGCTGCCAACAAGTTCACCGATACCGATTGACGGCAGGTTCAGGTCACTGGAGTCAATCGATCCGAAGAATGCACAGGTCCCCGCCGAGAATATCTGCGGCTGTGTCTCAGAGCCACAAGTGAACCGTACATAATCAAAAATGTCCGCATCATAGGCGAGCCCTGGATCGAAGGCATCACCGGGGACAACATGACCCGCGCCAATGTCGAAGGGATCCGCTGGCGCGCTGCCAAACGTTTTGTTTATATTCTGGCGAGCCGTGGTCATTATCGCGGATCTTGCCATCGCAGGCGACCAGTCAGGATGTGCCTGCTTCAACAATGCAAACAAACCGGCCGTATGCGGGCTGGCCATCGAGGTACCACTGATCGATTGAAACAACTCACCCTGGACCTGGAAATCATTACCATCCGGTGTCTCGGCTGCGAGAATAGCCACGCCCGGCGCTGCAACATCAGGCTTGATAATATCGGGCGCCCCCCCGTTGGGGCCACGAGACGAGAAGGTTGCAATCGTATTCGCTTTCGGAATCGATATTGCCGGATCCAGTGTAACGACGACGTCCGCACCACCGGTTAGGGTTGCATGGATCAATTCACCATCCGACTGCCCCACCATCACTCCCGGGATCAAAATGCCAAAAGCACTGCCGCCCATGACGATGGGATCACCATTGTTGTTGAATACCACCAGCGCACTGGCACCGGCTGCCTGTGCATTCAGAAATTTATCAGAAAAGGCACAACCGCCTCGCTGGACCAATGCCACCTCACCACCAATACTATTACTGAGCGGTGCGCAACCGTTCAAAGGATCCGCAACAACCAGATCACCTGAAACAACACCGGTGGTGGCCAGAGGTACAGAGATTGCAGCCTCTACGGCTTCGTAAGTCCCGGACACACCTGCCGCTGCAGTAGCGATATCCACGCCCACACCAAAAACCTGATCATCCTGGGCTGCCGCCACTGCAGTGATCCAGGGAACGCCGGAGGGAGTTCCAATAGTCTGCGAATCAGGGCCACTATTACCTGCTGACGTGGCCACCCAGACACCACTACCTGCGGCAAACAGGAAGGCGATGTCATCCGGTCCATTAAAGTTGTTGCTGGACCCGCCGATGGAGAAATTGATCACATCAACCCCGTCTGCGACCGCCTGATCGATGGCCGCCATGGAATCTATCGAGGCACAACCTCGGCTGGGCGTGGTTGGCAGACTGCCGTTCCAACAAACCTTGTATATCGCCAGTCTGGCCCGGGGAGCCATACCACTGACACTGCCAAGTCCGCTCCCTCCGATAGCCGCATCAACGCCATTATTACCTCCGGCTGTGGTGGCTGTATGACTGCCGTGACCATCGTTGTCCCGGGCGGAGAGAAACTCTGTCCAGCCACAGTTTAATCCGGCACCACAGAGCACCGAATCGGGAAATCCTGCATTGTAATAACGTGCGCCAAGCAGCTTATTGTTACAGTCGAACGCAGCATCGCCGGGATTGAAACCTGCATTCCCAAAATCACAGGCTGTGCCCTGCCAATGAGCCGGTGGAGCGCCATAGACAATCTCCGGTCCCTTGTTACCCTTCTTTGGCGTGGGGATATCCGCGACGCTGGGGTGTTCCGGCCAGATCCCGGTGTCGATGACACCGATAATAACGTCCTCACCGGTGTAGCCTTTCGACCAGGGTTCACCACCGGCGGTGAGTCCCATAAAGTCTGGCGACGTATTGGTAGTTAACTGTCGGTACTCATTTTCCCAGACCTGAACAATATCAGAACGGCCTTTCAACGCTTCAACCTGAGAAGGCGTCAATCGTGCCGCAAATCCGTTGAAGGAGTACTGGTAGTCGTAAATTTTTGACTGTGTTGCGCCAACGGACGCGAGGGCTGCATCGTGCGTTGATGACAACATCGCATTGTATTTTTTCACGTGCGCACTGTTGGGATTTAATTTATTGCCTTTCCCAGGTTTGGTTGCCTTATACCCTGACACACCACCTTCATAGGCAATGGCGGGTAATTCCACCATCTGCACGATATACAATCCCGCGTTTTGTTTGGCGAGAAGCGGCCCGGACAGTATCAGTTCCGGGTCTGATGCGAGTGCAGAGATATTCAACAGCAATCCTGCTAGCGCGAGATATACCTTATTCTTCATTTTTTTTCGCTCTCCTGAATGATTTATTTCCAACGTTGATCTTCCGTAGTCCGATTCGAATCAACTCACGGGCTGAAAGTACGAATTTTTTCGGCGGCTCAGAGGGATTAATATCAAAATGATTTCGCCGTCCGGAAGATGAACAAGCGCTGGGACTATATTGGAATGAAAAAATGGTGTCTACGATCAAAAGGCTATAAGAAAATTCGCCTTAGGAAAATTCAATCTAGATAATTAGCTGAGGTCAACGGCCGCTACAACGTCACATAGTAAGACCACAGCCGCCTTGATTTTTAGTGAGCGACAACTCCTTCGATCCTGACCCGCCCATGACCGACGTTATGTGGCGAAGAACCGTTATATTCCGGTCTCTTTTCGTTCCAATGAGCGCCAGACATCACTTTTGAGATCATCGAGATGTGTCTGATCAAGTTCTTCGGTCACAACACAAAACTCCAACTGCAACTTATTAGGATCCGAAAAATAGATTGATTTACACCAGCCATGGTCAACTACTTCACTGACTTCGACCTGGTGCTCGATCAAACTCTGCCTCCTGGCTGCCAGGTCAGTCTCGTCCAGCGCCTTGAATGCAAAGTGCATCACGCCACCGCGAATGCCGAGACCACGATTCAATCCGGTATCAAAGTCCTCGGGCATACCAGGCACATCGTTGAACTCCATAAAGGCGATCATTTCGCCATTCCCGGCATCCAGAAACAGATGCCTGATGGCGCCTCCTGGTTGCGGAGAAATTACGTCTCCAACTCGAGCTGTGAAACCAAGAACTCGCTCGTAAAAGTCCTGCGTCGCTTCCATATCGTGAGTCGCGAGCCCAAGGTGGTGGATTCCATGGTTAGCCATATGCTTTCTCCCGGATTGGTTGTAGCGGCAGTCGGCCGGTCAATTACCTACCTTACCCAAGCATACACCGCTTAGCCATTCGTTCGACATAACTACCTTTCCTCCTCCCTGACGGCCTGTTCGAAATACAATCCAGATATTATTTCCGCCAGCATTCCAATCCACAGCACCTGTAACGTCCTGAATGACACCAGAGGCAGGTGCATTTTGTTCCTGCCGGAATGTCGACTATGATTGCCTGATAATAAAATGCTTGTCGAACCGTCGACGGGTAACAAGGTAGCCGATGAAACATCCTTCTATTCCGGAAGAAGATAAAGCGCGAGTTGAGATTCTTGAATCGCTGGAAGTACTCTATACACCTGCAGAAGAACGCTTCGATCGAATCACGGAACTCGCACGAAAAATATTCGGCACGCCTATCGCACTAATCTCGCTTGTCAGCGAAGAAGTCCAATGGTTCAAGTCAAACCGGGGTATGAACCTGGACCAGACCGCTCGTGACATTTCCTTCTCCGCTCATGCAATTCTCAGTAACTCCACCATGGTCGTTACAGATACCCATAAGCATGCCGATTTCGCTGATAACCCCCTGGTCACAGGCGAGCCACATATACGTTTCTACGCTGGCCAGCCATTAAATATCGATGGCGGAAACATTGGCACGCTCTGCGTGATAGATACGGAACCAAGGGATTTCAGCCCAACAGAGTGCGACACGCTGGTATCGTTGGGCAAGTGGGTTGAAAACGAATTGAAATTACAATCGCTGCGAACTGCCCGGGAGGCATTGGAAGCACAGGTCGATGAAGAACGTCGCGCTTCGCTTGTCGATCCGCTGACCGCCGTCTGGAATCGCCGTGGTCTGCAGCAGATGCTGAGCATCGAAATCAACCGGTCTCAGCGAAAGTCGACACCGGTGACGATCATGTTGATAGATCTTGATGAATTCAAATTGATCAACGATAGCTTTGGACATCCCACGGGGGACATTGCGTTGAAAGAATGCGCGCAAATGCTCATCGCATCGGTTCGGCCCCAGGATGTGATCTGCCGATATGGTGGTGACGAATTCATGGTCTTACTGGGCGATTGTCCCGCCGAGACTGCGCGGGTTATCGCAGATCGCATACTTGATCGGTTCAAATCCCGGACCATCACGCTTGGCCCGGAAGTGCAGTTTAAACTGGGCTTGAGCATTGGTGCAGCGACAGCCGCACTGGTGGACGAAGCGGTATTTGAGAAACTTGTGGGCTTCGCTGACAAGGCAGTTTATGAAGCCAAGGCTGAAGGTCGCGGTTGCGCCAGATTTTATTCGATGACCAATCAAGACTAACGATCACATGGCCGATTGATGCGCTCCCTGACTCAATCCTGGCTGACACACGTTTGTGAAATGCTGCCCAAGGTTACAGTCGGCGCCTATTTCCCAAACGATACCGCATTACCAGTAGAGACCTGGCCCCAGGGGAGCATCCTGAGTCCAGCGCTGGAATCCAGCGCCGCTGCAGCGAAGCAGCAACGTACAGCTTTGACCCGGGAGGCCGCGGATCATGCTGGTATCACCGTCGCTTATCCGATCGATATCTCTGGTCAGCCATATGGCACGCTCGCCATTTCCCTCGACGTCACTCGCGAGCAGCAAAAAGCCGTTAACCAATTGATCAGTTGGGGCGTCTCCTGGCTGGAATTACTGCTGGACAATCGTGGCGCCTCAACGACCCCGCACGACGCAAAATTTGCGTCCCTGTTTGCAGGGCCGGAGGATCTATCAACTATTCTCACAACTCTCGCCACCATGCTCGCGCAGATGACGAACAGCACCAGAGCGTCCATCGGTCTCAAAACCACCAGGACGACTAAAAACGGCAACAGCATCATTGTTAAGGCAATTTCACACGAAGCGGCCTTTGATCCGCGCCTCGATCTTGTCGGTATGATTGAGTCGGTCATGGAGGAGGCTAGTCAGGCCGGTGTAGATATCAGCTATGGAACTGAATCGGAAGAGATTCTACCCGCTCATGATTCGTTTTTACGACAGCTCAATCGGAACAGACTTTGTTCCATGCAGGTTACCAACAATTCCACTCTGGTCGCTGTCATACTTTTTGAGCAAGAGGGCAGCTCCCTGTTGGCGCAGGACCAGATACAACAAGTGATTGACGGTCTGGGGCCTCTGATATCCCTAAAACAGCAGGCGAGCGTGGGTGTTCTGGCCAGAATTGCCAGAACCGTTCTGCAACCGATCCAGGCACTTGTCGGCCCTGAATCATTGACCTCGAAACTCGCGCTCGTCGTTATTATCATGCTCGCGGTATTCCTGGGTGTTGTGCACGGAGACTTTCATGTCAAAGCCTCCGCAAGGCTGGAGGGACTCAGTCAACACGCTGTCGCTGCGCCCTTCGAGGGTTACATTATCGCCTCCTCCGCGCGGGCAGGTGATACCGTTGCTGCGGGACAGGTCCTCGGGCAGATGGACGATCGGGATCTGCTGCTTGAGGCACAGAGACTCAAGGCGGAAAAGGATGAGTTCACCCGGCAGTACCGTCAGGCGCTGGCCGACCTGAATCAATCCGAATCAACCATTCTGAAGGCCCGGATAGAGCAGGCGGACGCGCGATGGTCGCTGCTGCAACACCGACTCGAGCAGGTTGAGCTGCGTTCGCCGGTAGCCGGTATCGTACTCAGCGGGGATTTGAGTCGGTCCCAGGGGGCACCCGTCGAAAAAGGCCAACTGCTTTTCGAGATTGCGCCACTTCAGTCCTATCGGATTGTTTTGCTTGTAGACGAGAGCGATATTCAGGATATCCGCCCCGGACAATACGGCGAGGTTGTGTTGACGGCTCATCCGGGACAGAAGATTCCATTCGTAATCGAGAATATTTCCAGCGTCTTTGACTCGCAGGAAACGGAAGGTGTTGTTTTCAAAACGGAAGGCCGACTTGAAGGCCAGCCAGAATTGCTGCGTCCCGGAATGGAGGGTAACGCCCGCGTCAATATCGGGCGACGATCCTGGGGCTGGATTCTGTTCCACGATGTCATTGACTGGTTGCAATTAACGAGCTGGAAATTGTTGCCATGACAATGGTGAGCGAATTGCCAGCAATTTCCGAGGAATTACTCGCAGCCCGCTACCAGCTCATCTCTGACGTGCGGTTCTATCCAAGACAACTGCGGGGTCGCACCTGGTTTCTGGTGACCGATCCGCTCTCACAAAAACAGCTATTGATCGACCAGCCTGCTTACCTGTTCCTGCGTCACCTCGAGCGAGGCGACCCGGTGGGCGTCGCACTTAGCACTTTAGCCGGCCAGGGTCATGACCTCACGGAACACGATATTCTCTCACTCATCACCCATCTCGTTAACTCAGGACTGGTGCGTGGTGAAAAATCGACCGATGCGAGATCGATTGGTGAGTCACAGGCAAGCAGCAATCGCGCCCGCCGGTTGCAGCAGTGGCTGACACCCTTTTCCATCAGGCTACCGATTGTTGACCCTGACAGAATACTCAACAAACTCATGCCGTTAGCGAGATACGTGTTTACACTACCCGTGCTGATGGCAACAATTGTGCTGTTCATCATCACAGCCTTGCAGGTGATCGAGCATTGGCGGGCAATCGAGCTGCACTGGACCACCCGTTTCACGGACCCCGGCAATGTCCTCTGGGTCCTGGTGGTTTATCCCCTCGTTAAGGTCCTGCATGAACTGGGGCATGGTCTTGCCGCAAAAAGGTGGGGAGCCGAGGTCCACGAGATGGGCATTATGCTCCTGGTATTTATGCCTGTTCCCTACGTCGATGCCAGTTCCAGCAACCTTTTCTCCCTGGGACGACATCGAATGACCGTCGCTGCTGCAGGGATACTCGTCGAACTCATATTATCCAGCCTCGCAATTCTCTGCTGGCTTCCGACTGAACCGGGTTTGCTCAAGGATATCCTGTTCAATGTCGCGGTCATTGGCGGTATCTCAACGCTGTTGTTCAATGGCAATCCGTTACTTCGTTTCGACGGCTACTATGTACTGTCAGACGCACTTCAGATACCAAACCTTGGACCACGGGCATCGGCTTACCTGGGGTATCTCTTTCGCAGATACATACTTGGTCTTGATAGTTCTCCACCAGCATCGGGGAAAGGTGACGCTGGCTGGCTGTTTGTCTACGGCGTCGCTTCAGGCATCTACCGGACCATTCTCAGCATCACTATTGCACTCTACGTGGCCGGTAAGTTTTTTATTTTTGGTGTACTGCTCGCACTCTGGTTCATTCTTTTTTCGGTAGCTCGCCCCTGGCTTAACGCCATCCGGCGAACCACGTTGCAAATTCGGTCTCAGCGTAAAATGGTCCGGGCGGTTGTTACGACCGGCATCCTGGTGATAGTTCTCCCCACGCTGATTTTCACTGTACCCATACCCCGCTCCACAGTCGCCTATGGATTGATCGTACCGTCGGACACCGCCACTGTGCGCGCAGACACCGACGGATTTATCATTGCGGTGGCCGCGAAAAACGGCACGCAAGTTACAGCGGGTGAAACGCTGTATGTGCTGGGAAACGATGATCTGGGATTTCAGCTCCGTGATTCGCTCGCAGCCCGGGATGAGCTGACCGCAAGATTCAGGGGAACGCTCGGCACTGAACCCGCCCAGTCCGCCAGATGGCAGGAAAAGATCACAAGCAATCAGGCCGTTATCAAAGAGCTGAGGCGACAAATCGACGGCTTAACCGTCACCAGTGAGACTGGCGGTATATTTTCCCGAACCGGGTCAGGAGGTGTTACGGGCACTTACGTGCATAAGGGCGACGTACTGGGGTTCATTTCCGGATCGGGCGACCGCACGGGTCATGTCATGATTAGTCAGGACTCGATCGATCTGGTGCGTCATAGCACGTTTGCACTCACCGCCCGCAGCGTCGCCGAACCCTTAGAGATAGTGAGCGTTCACTTACTATCAGAGGTGCCTCAGGCAACCTCCCGACTACCTGGCCGATCACTGGGAACGGCTGCCGGGGGGGTCCTGGCGGTCGATGCCCGAGACACATCCGGAATACAGCTCATCACCCCCATGTTTCAGGTCACGGTCGGCTTACCCGGAAGCAACTTACAGATCGGCCAGACCATACTGGTGCGCTTCTTGCATTCTTATGAGCCCATCGGCACCAGAATAGTACGCAGGATACAACGATTGCTATCTGCCCAGTTCGCGATAAGATAGTAAGTTC
>JAJFKA010000084.1 GCA_021773555.1 Gammaproteobacteria bacterium | reverse complement strand
GGTCCGACGAATACCCTAGCATCCGCTCCACAGACGGAGAGACAAAGGTTATGCAGTACTTATCGTCCACAACCACCAGGACTTCACGACTAAACGGAAGCAATTGATCTAGCGTTGGTTCTGAATCTGGCGGCATCTGCGACCTGCGAGAGGGGCGGGTGTGCTGAGTTAGTTTATCGGCATAAAAGGGAAAAATCTTTGAGTTATTCGAATCCTGATCATATATATGGGCAGAATGCTCGATTAATGTCAAATTGATGGCGAGTCGCAATCAGTTTAACGTCAAACCTGTCGCTGAGGCGATACAGGTTTATTCACTTAGTGGGGTTCAGCATCTTGTATAGCTTGCCGCTCAGCGTGTCTCTGGAAAAGGGCTTTTGAATCATTTCTATTTTGGGATCTAGTCGGCCGTGATGAACAATGGCGTTCTCTGTGTAACCGGACATATATAAAATCTTAATTTCCGGGCGTATGGCCGCTGCTTTCTCTGCCAGCTCCCGCCCACCAAGACCGAGTGGCAGGACCACATCCGTGAGTATCAGGTCAATTTTTGCTGTCGAATTCAGAATGTCCAGTGCGACGAGACCGTTGGGAGCCTCAAGCGCGGTGTAACCGAGCGATTTTACGAAACTGACGACAACGTTCCTGACGTCCAGTTCGTCCTCCACCACAAGTATGGATTCCTCGCCGATTGACGCAGGGATGACGGGATGTGTTGGATCGTCGCGCGCGTCATCATGAGATCTCGGCAAATAAATTCTGACAGTTGTGCCGTAATCTGGCTCGCTGTAAATGGCGAGGTGGCCGTTTGATTGTTTGGTGAAGCCAAAGACCATGCTCAAGCCAAGACCCGATCCCTTGCCTACTTCCTTGGTTGTATAAAATGGTTCGATTACCTGGTCTAGTTTTTCCTTTGGGATACCGTGGCCGGTGTCACTGATGCTGATGACGACATATTGTCCTGGCTCCAGTTCCTCATGACGCGATGTATAACTGACATCGAGATGGGCGTTGGCGGTTTCTATCGTTAATTTGCCGCCGTTCTGCATGGCGTCACGTGAATTGATGACAAGATTGAGAATCGCGTTTTCAAGCTGAGGTAAATCAGCCTCGCAAAGCCATAGCCCTCCTGAGCGTACGAACTCAAAATCAATATTCTCTTCAATGGTACGGCGGAGCAGCTCTTCGATATTGCCGAGCAAGGCGTTCGCATCAATGGCGGTCGGTGCCAGGGGTTGGCGCCTTGAGAAGGCGAGCAGGTGTTGCGTTAGTGATGCGCCACGTTCAGCTGCTCTCACTGCACTTATTACCAGTTCAGAATCTTCGCTCCCCAGCTTCGCACTGTCGAGTAACTCAAGGCTGCCCATAATGACCATGAGCAGGTTATTGAAATCGTGTGCAATCCCGCCGGTGAGCTGGCCGACAGCCTGCAACTTGAGTGATTGTCGGTAGGCATTTTCTGCGATCTCGCGTTCGGTCACATCGGTGTTCAGGATGGCAATCCCGCCCCCGTGGAGATAGTGCCGGTGTACGTCGATCGTGCGATCATCAGGAAGCTTCATTATCCCTTTAAGGACCATATGTCCCGCTTTAATGTCTGCGATCTTTCTGGTCACGCTCGTTTCCGGAGTATCAACCTCGACAATGCCGGCTTCGTGCTCCGAGCGCAGAAATTGTTCCAGGCTCATTCCCAAATAGAGATTGGTTGGCTCGAAATCCAGATCCGCAAAACGCTTATTCCAGATCACGAGGTTCAGT
Organism: Gammaproteobacteria bacterium; assembly: GCA_021773555.1. Classification (GTDB taxonomy): domain Bacteria; phylum Pseudomonadota; class Gammaproteobacteria; order Pseudomonadales; family Azotimanducaceae. Next base: position 11,544 of record JAJFKA010000084.1, on the reverse strand, counting down.
TGCTCATCGAAGATGGCAATGCCGTGATCGATGCTGTCGAAAGTTATCGCCAGATGTTCCTGCGCGCTCGTCCGAGTCTGTTCCGCACGTTTCCGACGATTGATATTAAAAATCAAGCTGAAGATCAGAAACGCCATGACGGAAAAGACTGTGACGGTTATCCAGATGAGTGTTTTGTTTTCCTGGTAGAAGTCACTCGGTCGTTGCACAATTTCGCTTCCCTCTGGAAGCGCTGACTCTGGAATTCCATGGCGCTGCAGAAGGGGATAATGGAAGCGCGTTACTGTTGGAGTTTCCATCAAGACCGGGATGTTTCGGGCCAGTTCTCCGTCGAGTATTTGCAGGGCGAACCGAGCAGCCGTTTTCCCTTGCATCATCGGGTCTACCATCGTGCCACCGACCTGCCTTCCTTCCTCAAGACCGGTTGACCAGAAGAAGTACGGCATGGCCGGACTGTTCCTTGCGACGACCCCTTTTACGGTGTCGTAGGGATGAATCTGGCCGTTTGCGTCAACTGCCACCGCAAGACTGAGAACGATATCGTCTTGCGGAAGGCTTGCACTTTTTTCAGCGATTTCTTCCAGGCTCAGGTCAAGGTACAGTTTTATCGGTACCTTGTAGTCGAGTGTCGCCAAATAGGTCTGCGCAGATCTCGGGCCGGAATGGATCGTTAAGGACTCGTTTCCAAATACATGGATCGCCTTGGCGAGTGGCTTGAGGCGCAGGGCGAAATCCAGCATGTCGAGATAGTTCACGGCATCCACGACACCGGTGAATTGCAGATCCGGGGGGATGTGGTTGAGATACTCTGTGCCGACTCCCGATAAAACCACCGGCAGCGTTCTAATCAGTTCCGGGTGCACGTCGATCAGGTACTCGATTGCCCCATCATCTGTGGTAATAATCAAATCGAGGTTTTTAGCGGAGTAGCGTTGCCTCAAGTACTCGGTAAAGGCAGTTTGTGCACCAGTTTCCGCACGACGCGACATATCCAGGTATTCAACGTATAGGGAAACTGTGGGGGCCAGCGCATGGAAAGTGTCGCTGATACCTTTCATCTGATCATCGGTCCAGCCAAAGCCATCATGGTAAGAGTTAAGAATCAGGACCTGATGTGCAATTGGCTTTTGGGTCTCAGAGGCGCCGAGTGTTGGTAGAGATATCGTCACTATCGTACACAGCATCAATACGCAGATACTGCTTCTTGGCCCTTCCAGTTGATGAGCTATCGTTGTATTCAAAGCGAAAGTTATTTACGGGATCCCGGGTAATTGTAGCTTTTAGACCTTGCAAAGAACATTGATTAGTTCCCTGCAGGCAGGGGAGGATGGATGGGTTTTAGTCGCCTAGTCGTCGTTTGCGATGCGCAAATCTGATCCAACGTCAGAGGATCTCACGTGCAAGTCTCTTTGCGGATAAGGAATTTCAATACCATGCTCGTGAAATTTGTTCCAGATGCGCAGCAGCAGATCACTTTTCACACTGGCTCGACCATTCATAGGATCATCAATCCAGAAACGAACTTCGAGATCAACTGAGCTATCCCCGAAGCCAATCAACAGACAATTTGGCGCCGGCTCGGGCAGGATACGTTGCACCTCGGAGGCAGCTTCGAGGCAGAGCGCCATCGCTGCCGGAACGTCAGTATTGTAATGCACGCCAACGGGCGATCTTAGTCTCAGCAGGTTGTGACTGTGCGACCAGTTTTCAACCCGATTGATTATGAGTTCCTCATTCGGGATCAGGTGTTCGACTCCATCCCTTGTAAGTACCGAGACATAACGTGCCCCGAGCGAGTCCACTCTGCCGTAATATCCAGGTACTGCGATAACGTCCCCGGGTTTGATGGACTTGTCCATTAACAAAATGATGCCGCTGATGAGATAGGCGAATATTTTCTGCAAACCGAAACCGAGACCAACACCAATTGCTCCGCTGAACACCGCGAGTGCTGTCAAATCTACACCGACTATAGCCAGAGAGGTGAAGAATGCGAACGCCAGAAGAAACATCCGCAATAGCTTTGACGATAACACCTGAATTGATGGGGTCAGATTCGGCGACGCTTTAAGCCAGTTTTCAATAATGTGTGCGGCGAGGTTCGTTACCCATAACAGCACAATCAGCGTCAGCACGCCTTCGATAATACCCATGGCTGTCAGCCGTACATCCCCTAGATGGAAGCCGAAGGTTTCAAGTGCGGCCGTAACATCGTCAAGCAAGCCCAGAATATTGAGAGCAGCAATGAGCCAGGCGATTGCAGCAACCGCTTTCGCCCACATTGAATTTGTCAGGAACGCTGATGCGAATCTGATCACCACCCATGCAGAAAGCAGACTGGTGGATATCACAAGTAGTTGATTACCCATGCCCATTGATCTTGGTATCAGCATGAGGACTAACTGTATCGTTAGCCAGGTCAAAGGAAAGGCGACCTCATGAACGACGTCGCCAAATCGCTTTAATACCGGACTTCGGACAAACCCCTGGCTTCTTTTCTCCATGGCCGTCCAGAGCGCTTTCGATAATCCGGACGCAAGCGATGCGGCGACAACCATCAGACCGAGTTGCAGCAGCGTGTCCGTGGTCATTACGTTTTCGGACAACCAGTGCCGGATCAGATTTTGTATCTCATCAGTGCTTCCGAACTGCGTTTCTGCGACTTCCGGCATTACACCCAACCCTTTCGTCTAAACAGGAAGAGCAGCGAGATTCCGATGCTAACCATCACTCCGAGCACAATGAAATAACCGCTTCGCGAGCTCAACTCGGGCATGTTTTCGAAATTCATTCCGTAGATACCTGCAATAAACGTCAGGGGGACAAATACTACTGTTATCACAGTTAGAATCTGCATCACTCTGTTCAGGCGATGTGTTGACAATGCCATGTAACCATCAGTTAGGTCCCTGGCGGTTTCATAGTAGAGGTCTGTCAGGCTGACCGTCCGCTCCACCTGTTCGGAAAGGTCCGTCAATTCGTGTGCCAGTTCCTGACCTAACAGTTCCATAGCCTCATCGCGCATCTGTCGGGTGATCTGCAGGTGGTATCGAGCAATACGGCCGATTTCTCGCAACTTGGATTTGTACCGGGTCAGTTCCGCCAGCAGAGAATCGTTAGCATTCCCGAAGATTTCAGTTTCTATCTCGTCGAGTCTTGGTTCAAAGGCCAGGAGAATTTCCACGTAGCGGCGAACGAGCCGGTTCGCCAGTCGCAGTGCCAGGTCTCCGGGTCCATTTTGTAACCAGGTTGGGTCTTCTGTCACCTTTTGCATTAACCAGCTGGCACTGGTTGAACGCCGCACATGGCGAGTAATGAAAAATCGTTTTCCGACGAACAAGCCAAGCTGGATAACGCCAAAATTGATGCCATTTGTATCCGCGTCAAGCCCGCGCAGCAGAATGAATAAATGGTCATCGAAAACCTCAAGCTTTGGCGGGTGCCTGCCTCTCAGAGCGTCCTGGATGGCCAGGGGGTGCACCTTGAACCTGTTCAACAACTCCGTTTCTATTTCTGCCGGTTCAGTTTCGATATCGAGCCAGATCACCGCACTGAGGCTTTTCTGCCAGAGATCAATCAGTTCTGAACCGCCTTGCTCGAAAGTGTTACTGACGGGATCAAATAGCAACGCGTTAATCATCGGTTAGATCCTTGGTTTTCAACAGTGGGGTCGGAGTAAAGTGCCGGAGTAAAATACAGGAGGATCAGAATTATACGCGGGAGTAAGCATAGTTCGTCATTCATTTCCGATTAGTGAGTGCATCCTGGTGGCTATTGGGAAACACCGGGTCATGTTATTCTGAAGCACCACGCGATTCGCGCGGGTCGGGAAGACCTGGCGGATTTACCCGCGCCAGATCCACATCAAGCCAGGAAGCCAACATGCAAAAATTTCTTCACCATAATATACCAATCTGTCTCGTGCTGATGCCACTACTGGCGTTGATCACTGCTTGTACCACGTCGAGCGCATTGATTGAGTCCGGTAAACCGCCATCGATTGATCCTTTGGTCAGCACGCAGTGGTTGAGTGAGCATCTTGATGATCCCGATCTCATCGTGCTGGACTGCACCGTTCTGGTTGAACAGGATGAAAAGGGAAGCATCCGCAGTGTGAGCGGACAGGCTAGCTATAACGCGGGTCACATACCGTCCGCCGGTTTCGCAGACTTGTTCGGTGATTTGTCAGCTGAGAATAGCGCTCTTGAATTTACACTGCCTGAACCAGAGAAATTCGTAGCCGCGATGCGTGCGCTTGGAGTGAGTGATAATTCCCGGGTAGTGCTTTACGACGCAAATTATTCGGTCTGGGCGGCCAGGGTCTGGTGGATGCTGCGCTGGATAGGATTTGATCGTGTGGCTGTACTTAATGGAGGCCTGAGTGCCTGGAAGGCAGAAAATCGCGCAATATCGACTGCGGCTCCGGACCGTCCAGCCGGGCAGCTTGGCGTAGTGATTCGACCAGAGTTAATTGCCCTGCAGGATGAAGTGCTGGCGGCGACGAAGAACAGCAATGCGGCGCTGATTGACGCAATGCCGAGCGCACACTATCGGGGTGAATTCACCATGTACACGCGCTCAGGTCATATTCCCGGCGCGACCAATATGCCAGCGTTCAATTTGCTGGACGAGGGCGGTTACTTCAGGTCCGATGACGAACTGGACATGATGCTTGATGGCGATCGTGATGATCGCGCTATTACTTACTGCGGCGGCGGGGTGTCCGCTTCGGCAGTTGCTTTTACGATGTACCGGCTTGGCTTTACTGATGTCGCGGTCTATATGGGCTCACTGCAGGAGTGGACTGCTAATCCGGCGAACCCGATGAGTCTAAATGTGCCCTGACTGGCTTACAGTGACGAGACGGTAACGTGAGCCATATTCGGATCGCACCTGGGCAAAAATATTGTTTCAGGGGAGGCTGTCCTCGCCGAGGAGCATTTTCACTTCGGTTAGAGAATTCTGACCATCACCGATAATCTCCTTGTCGACAAAGGACAACAGCGCCCGTTCATGGTCAACCAGAAACTGGACTGAGTGAACGTCAGTATCCGGCGCGATGGCAAGCAATTGATCGAAACGGGACAGGGCGCTTTCGATGGTTGTTTTCATTTTGGACATCGATTCGAAGTGAGAGACAGTCGTGTACTGGCTGAGTATTTCCTCATCGACCTCAATGATAGTATCGGTGACAGGGCTTTCGCCGTGGGATTCCAGAAGAGCAGCCATTTTGTTTCCGACCGCGATTTCAAGTCGAGCCAGGGTACGCAACTTCTCTGCCAGGGATTCGTCCTGCTCCTGACTGGCGAGTGAGCTGAAAAACGTCTGGCCGAATTTCTCACCCAGCCAGGCACTGCGGATACTGTCGAGGTAGTTGTCCTTGTCCATCGAAATTGTTCCTGGTAAGTGGTACAGGAATAGCCGTTCCGAGAGTCGATTCACAGCATACCGTGTTCTTCTCTGCCGGGTCCAGAGCAGGTTCGGATTATGGCCAGCGTTGTCCAAATCGTGGCCATGAATTCCGTCTGATTGTCAGGTACAGGCGAGCACTGTCGGGCTATGCAAGGTCGGGCAGATAACTTTCCTGAATGGAATTAGCGACCTGATCAGGAATAGCGATCGAGCGACGCTCGTCCAGATCAAGCGCAATGCCGATGGTGTCATTAATTCCGACCAGCAATCCTGAGTCTTTTACAAAGGCCCAGCGACGGGACTGGCGCCACCGTTCGCCGAAGGCAACGTCAGCACCAATTGAGACAAGGCAATCACCTGCAACCGGACGTCCGAGTACAATCGCTCGTGTTTCGATCATCGCCCAGCTGAACCGATGACCATCACTGGTTTTCATGACAGGCGGACCGTAAGTTTCGCGCTTAACGCCCGGTTGGTCCCTGTGCATAATAAACATCAGATCCAGGTCTTCACGAAGACGCCCGCGTTCATCGCAATCCTCCCTCTCGATGGTACTTTCGCGCCGGCCACTCATCATGCCCTCTGCAGGATGCTCACTCACGCGTTGTGCAATTTCATCCAGAGTGACATCGAGTCGAGGTTGGTCAAGAGACAAGGAGCGAGGCGTGCCGTGTTCGGGAAGCTGTACCCCATATTTTTCATTGATGCGAAGTAGTTGAGGGGCGAAGGGCAACCTTGACTGGGTAATGGAGTCGATAAGCGTCGTCTGGGTGATGAATGTCGCGGCGATTTCGCCTCTGGCAGGATTACGAATTTCAAAGTAACAGCGGGCAAATTCTCGATTCAATTCGAGCACGCCGCCCGCTACCTGAAGATGTGCACCGGCAAACTGTTCACGGCGAAAGCGGCTATAGGTGTCGAAACGTCTGAGCAGGGTTCCTGGCTGCAGCGCCGCTGCATCAATGCCAAGGTTCTGGAGCAGGGCAACGTTGGCTCGATCGACTCGGCCGAGATAGTAGCGAACATTCATATGCCCGAGCGAGTCGATTTCGCTCTCGAGTACGGGAGCTTCATCCAATATCTGCATTAATCATCCTGTTCGGCCTATGACTGTTCCAGGCGGGTGTAATTTTCAGTTCTGTGATCTGAAGTTCAGGATCGCAATCGTCCCCCGCCGAAGGCTCGAGAGTTAAAGCCAGTTGTGTCCCGGAGTCAAGGATCTGGTCATGAACATCATCTCTCGATATTGGAGTGTCAGAGACCGGGTGTGCCTTCGGCGGCTGAGCGCTGTCGGATGCCCGTTTTATTAGTCTCTTAATGCCGATCTTAATATCGATGATGCTAAAAACACCGGGACCAATACCAAATCAGTCTAAAGCCGTGGTGGACGAATCAGTCGTTCAACAGTCCAATAAACTGACACAGTCGATCTGGGATTCAGATGCTGATCAGAATCCGAGGAATACCTTTGTGGCAGTTTTCGAAAGGCATGTCTTCGAGCTGATTCTCTTCAGAAAAGGAAATCTCCGGTTGTCACCGCAATAGAGCAAGGGAGAATGAGATGACCTATCGATCACTGGAATCCGTCAACTTAGGCGATGTTAAAACATTCGTGAATCCGGGGCTCCCCGATCTGGATCTTGACAGCCCGGCGGCCCGCTTCATGACCGATTTTCGATACGTGCAACCAATTATTGTTCAGGATGATGCCGAAACTGACCAGGCGCTGGCGACAATGAAAAAAGCTCATGTGCGCTTGCTGCTGGTCAGTCACGGCACAGACGATGAGTTTGTGGGCGTCATTTCAGCAACGGACCTCGTCGGTGGCAAGGTACTCGCCTACATGGCCAACAGCCAGACGAACCATCGAGAGGATGTGCTCGTGCGTCACATCATGACTGACCGTGAACACATTCATGGACTTGACTATGCGAAGGTTGAACTCGCTACGATCGGTGATGTGCTCGAGACGATCAAGAACCTTAATGAGCAACATGCGGTGGTTGTCGAACAGTTAGATGGGGTGCACACCGTTCGTGGATTATTCTCCACCACCGATGTCGTTAGAGCGCTTCATATTCCCTTCGATGTCGAGCCGCACGCAAAGACGTTTTTCGAGCTGGAGCAGGTTATTCTCCATCATCAGCCAATCCTTGGCTGAGTGAGAAAGGATCGCAGTTTGTCGGTAAAAGTTTGTGTGTTGAGTTCTTGCTTCACCAGGACTATCAAGTAAAAGCACAATTTTCACGTTACAATACAAAGCTTCCAGGAACTTGAGATATCCCATGGGCACAATTCATGCGCCATCAGGCGTCGACTATTCTGAAGCTCGCCAGCACGAGCTGCGTAAGACCCGCATCGTGATGGTCGACGGTGATCTGACCGCCAATAGTGAAACAACCGAAGGGGGCAGTAGCGCCCGTGTATTTAACAAAGGGTACTGGGGATTTGCCTCCACACCGGCAATGGACGAAAGCGGCGCTCGAAAAGTCGCAAAAAAGGCAGTGGAGAATGCCAACATCATGTGCCGATTTGGTGATCAACCGAAACTTGTAATGCCATCTGAATCACATGTGGGCGAGTATGGTTTTAACGGCCGCCCGCCACTTGGCCAGAAAGAAACGATTGAACTCCTGGAGAACCTGCAAGCGCTTTGCAAGGTGAAGTATCCCCGCCTTAAGTCGACGTCCTTCATGTTGATGCAAGAGGGTCATGAAAAGCGAATCGCAACCAGCAACGGCAGCGACGGATTGTCTACGACTCATCGTGCTGCTTTTTACATTTTCTTTTCAGCGGAAGATAAGAACGGTCGCCCGGTAAGGCTGGCAGAGACTTTTTCCGGTCGGGGAAGTCTTGCTGACCTGCAACTCTCCGTCGATTTGCTGGAGCCGAAAATGGATGAACTGCACAGACACCTGCAGGCCAAATGCAATGCTGTGGCACCTCGCGGTGGTGAACAGACGGTCATTATCTCCCCGGCACTGGCTGGTATGCTGGCGCATGAGGCCATGGGGCATCCCTGCGAAGCTGACTCAGTTCTGGGTGGGGCTGCCACCGCAAACCTGGTGGGCAAACCAGTCGCGAGTGAACTGGTCACCATGGTTGATCTTGCGCACAGCTACAATGGCGAGGAACTCATGGTTCCCGTCTATATTGACGATGAGGGTACCGAAGCTAAAGATGTCACCTTGATCGAGGACGGCATTCTAAAATCATTTATGACGAATCGGGAATCCGCCGCGAAGTTGGGGATCGCCGCGTCCGGTAATGCACGCGCTTACACATTCAACGATGAACCGCTAATTCGCATGCGTAATACCGCGATATTGCCCGGAACGAGCAAACTCGAGGATATGATTGCAGGCATTGAAGATGGCTATTACCTGATGCATACGGGTAATGGTCAGGCAGATTCAACCACAGAGTTTATGTTTGGTATTCAACTCGGTTACGAAATCAAAAACGGAAAGCTGGGAAATGCGATCACCGATACAACGGTGTCCGGTACCGCCATCAATATGCTCAAGACTGTTGATGCGGTCTCGGATGATATGTACTGGGAATGCAACGGCTATTGCGGCAAGAAACAACCCATGGTGGTTTCCCTTGGCGGTCCCGCGTTACGGGCTCAGATACATCTTGGTGGTGAATAAATGAGAAGTGAATTGTTTGCACAAGCACAACAGGCGCTCGATGAAATGCTGGGCGCGGGGTTTGCCCACGCCCAGGTGTCGGTTTCAGTTTCTGAGCAGGAAGAACTGAATGTGATGCACAACGAACCCAGCCTGCTGCGCTCGACCGAGGACCACGAACTGAGCCTGACAGGTATCATCGACAGCCGTCGGGCCACGATGGCGCTTACTGATTTAAATACAAGCGCGTTGAAAAGCGCTGTTGCGGAACTTTTTGAAAGAGCAGGAAATGCGCCCCGGGACGACGCAAACGTTGTTTCGACAGGTGAAAAGGGGCACTACGAGCAAGGCCCGCTTGAAGGTGACATGGACCTGCTCGCGTTGAAGGTGGAAGAACTACTGGAGTTTCGTGCACAGCAGACCCCGCTGATGCAAATTGAAGAATGTGCCGCCACCCATCGGGTAGTTCGTGAGTGTGTGCTGACATCCGGCGGCACAGAATTGTCATGTGTGATCGGCTGTTATGACCTGTCTGTTTTTGGTGCTGCAACGGATGGTGAAAAAACCAGTTCCTTCAACTACACGGGTGGTGTCGCTAACGATCTTTCCGGTGCGCATGCCAGTGAACTCTTTGGTATCGGTAACATGATGGTGGAGACCGAAAAACAAATAGAGACTCAAACCATTCCAGGAAATTTTGTTGGTGACATTATTCTGGCGCCTACCGCGATCATGGATATGCTCGGCTGGCTGCTTAATCAGGTTCTTGATCACTCGCTTATTTCAGATCTTTCGATTTACCGGGACTGTGTTGGTACCGAGATCGCGAATGAAAGGTTAACCGTGCAAAGTCGGTTTGACGGTCCGGGTCACGCGCCCTATAGCGCTGATGCCTGTACGACACCGGCGCTCACACTCGTGCAAAACGGTCGGCTAAACTACCTGCTGCCCAGTCTCTACGGCAGTCTGAAAACTGGTATCAAACACACACCATCGAGTTCAGGCTGGTTGATAGAACCGGGTGAAACTACCAGGGCGGAACTGATCGCAGGTATGAATCGCGGTGCGCTGGTGAATCGGCTCTCCATGGGTGCGCCGGGTCCCAATGGCGACTTCTCGGGGGTTATCAAGAACAGCTTTCTCATTGAAGATGGCCTTCAGGGTCATGCGCTATCGGAGACCATGATCGCCGGTAATATGGCCAGCATGCTGAACGATATCGTTGGCGTTTCCGAAGAACACCTGGATCTGGGTGGGCAGGACTTTCCCTGGATCAGGATCGCGAATCTGAATTTTTCCTAACAGTGACGTTCTGGGGTTTGCTGCATCGGCACCGCTGTTTTCGATCAGGATTGCGTCAAGAATCGAACTCGTGCGACTTTAATCTGCGAACTGCCTGACACATCGGTCCAGGTGACATAAACATCATCACCGCGACTGGCAATAACCGGAAATCCACTGCGTCTTGAAGCTTTCGTGTCTGCCACCGCTACTTTAGCCAGCTGTTTGCCTGCCCTGTCATACAGGGCCACCAACAGTTGGGCCTCGGGGCCGTCGGTCTCGAGCCAACTGACCGCGATGTTGCCGGAAGCAAGGACCGCAATGCTGGTGCGGCCATTTGTGGATCCTTCGGCGACTGATACCGGCGCACCAAAGGACTCACCATCATTGTCTGAAATGGCCAGGCTAACTTTCGGGTAGTCATCCCTGGCAGAGAACCAGGCGACGGCTGTCATGTGCCCCCTGGCGGCAACCGCGGGACCATTCACGGGGCACCCGGAAATCTTCCACTCATCGGAAAATACCGGTACCGGGGATGTCCAGTGATTATCAATGAGCCGGGTGATGTAGATATCTCTGATCTCATCATTCGATCGGTCGCGATAAACTACGACAGGACCCGACGCGGTCATGGCGGCGCTGGTTTGGCAACAGTCGCAAGTTCGCCCGTCCAACTCCCAGTCATGTATGGTTTCGCCGTCACGACTAAAAATACCGGCGCGTAGCGTCATACCCGAAGCGATTTCCGGATTCCCTGAAGTTTCGCCAGGCGCTTTTTCGGCAGTGTTCCTGCCGTCCAGCCAGGAGATGAAAGTGTGCCCATCTTTCATGGCAAACATACTCACAAAGCCATGCTCCGCGCTAACGCCGTCCTTGTGAATCGTGATTCCCTTCCCCCAGGTTTGGGTCTGCTGACTATAGAAAGCCGCTTTCACATCGTAGTTGTATGTTCCCTCGCTACTTTTCTGTAACCAATGCGCAGTCATTCCTGAGTCACCCACAGCAAGAAAAGGGAAATCAGCCCAGTTAACAAACCAGTCGTCGCCCTGGCTGATTGGCATGGCAGCGCTCCACACCTGGTCCCTTAATCTTGCGTAATACAGCGAACTACGCGTGTCGTGCGATGTTACCCAGGACAGGTAGAGGTTACCTTTTAGGTCGGTTGTCAAACGTGACAAAGCAGTGTTTTGCTGCGCAGGTGAAGCCAATACCTGCACTT
>JAJFKA010000083.1 GCA_021773555.1 Gammaproteobacteria bacterium | reverse complement strand
CAACGGAAATCCGAGGAGTACGACAGACTCGACTTTCGTGCGACCTGGACCTCTGCCGGTGGAAACTGGATAGTAGCAGGGTTTGTTAACAACATTCTCGATGAACTAGGTCAAATACAGGTTCTGTCTGAGGGCGAGGGTGAGAACTTCAAGCATGGTGGAACGACCACCGTTCCAAGATTGTATGGTGTTGAGGTTACATACGCCCTGGGAGCCAATTAGCATTTATTAGTTCTAACAAAAGCTACAAAGGCGCTTGAAGGGCTGTGTGAGAACCAGTGCTTCGGGAGTCAAAAAAACCCGGCAATTCGTCGGGTTTTTTTTAGGACGGCGGCACCATGTCGAGCGGTACTTCTATTCGCAGCGTTCGATATTGTGTCGCATGTTCATAAGCTTAATTGAGAGCATCTTTATAAAAATGTCTACCAACCCGCGTCAATCAGTAGCTTCTTCCGGGATCGCTGCAAATAGAGCTGGATCAGATTCTGGAAAGACAGTGTTTGCGAGCGATTCGGTTGGTCAAAATAAAGGCGTCCGCTGTTTTCACACAGCCTCTAATGTACCTTTACACTTTCACATTAATCTGGTGCCGCTTCATCCTGCGTCTTTGTCGAACGACAAATTCCGACGCACGAACATGTAAAAAGCCTCCCCGTCGTTTGTTTTCTTACTCATCAGAGGGAAGTTCCGTAAAAAGTAGCGCCCCTTCAGGGGATGTAATCACTTCCTGGATCTGCGCCATTTTGCCAAGGATAATATCCGCCTGCTGTTGGGTCAGGCCGAATTCCGCACTGTTCTTGAGCGTATCGAACTCCTTAAGCAGACCTGACTTATAGTTTTCCACACATTTTTTCCAGCGATTCTCCTTACGCTGGTATCGACCGAGTGTGTACGAATCCACATCCCACTCTTCCCGCGTATTCTGATCATCGGTTACCCGTTTACGCTTGCCGGGTGGTTTCGGCACCTTGCAAATATTGACCGGCAGTTGCCAGTCCAGCGCCGCCTGGACTTTCTTATGGGTTTTCATGGCTGTGTCCTCTGCGGCCGATAACTGCCCCAAAGGCACAATTATCAGTGCCGCACAAATGTACTTCACTCCTTTCATGTATCCCCCTTTCATGTATCCCCCTTTTCTGTATCCGTTCATTACGATCCTGTGTATACCAACTCCCGGTAAAAGTTCGATCTTCCAGATGCGAACAATACCGAACTGAGCGCCCAACGCAATCTGAACTCCACCTGGCTGGACCATCCTGTATCGATAGCAAGCGCTTGGTACACAGTGTCGGGACATAAACTCGTTTGCATGCCCGCAATAGTAGATGTATTGTGCGAGCAGGAGCTTTTTTGCTCTCGATTTGCAGTACTTTTTAACGATGAAAATAATATTAACGAGTTAGGGGGAAGGCAATGGCTATCAAACCTGCTGCGCGCAGCGGAATATCTCCGTGTCGCGTAGGAAATCTACCTGTATTAACCGCCCTGGGACTAGTGCTTTGTATTCCCACCGCAGTCAACGCCGCACCCAGCGGCAGAGCAATCGAAGAAGTTATCGTTACTGCAGAACGCCAGGAGGCTTCTGTACAGGACACTTCGATTTCAATCACCGCATTTACATCGGAAATGCTCGATGATTTCGGCATCCGGAACCAGTCAGATCTCCAGAACATGGTTCCCGCAACGACAATTCAGCCTTACGACGCGGCGATCCGTGGTGTCGGCCGAAACTTCCGGAATCTGGGCGGGGACCCGGGAATTGCTACTTATATGAATGGTGTCTATTCAGAGGACCTGTATACCGCCACCATTGGCTCGTTCTGGGATCTTGACCGAATCGAGGTCCTTCGCGGCCCACAAGGCACACTCTATGGCCGAAACGCGGTTGGCGGTGCGATGAATTTTCTTTACAAGCGCCCCTCTGATGAATTCGAGTTCGCGGCCAAGGCAATTGTCGGTGACTATGGTACCAACGACGTCTATGGCATGGTCTCCGGTCCGCTCATTGAAGATGTACTGTCAGGACGATTGACCGCGTCATCAAGACGCCATGACGGCTGGGTTGAGGAACGCAGTGGTCTGGGTCCCGATCTTGACAGCGGTGACGAGCAGAATGTTGCCGTACAGTTCGAATGGCATATCAACGACAATATGAATGTGCACCTGCGCAGCAACAGAGCCTCGGTGGACAGAGTCTTCGGCGGTGCAAATGGTGGCGGCCTGATCATGCTGAGGGGTGAGAACAGCGCACCCGGCGGCGATGGACTGCGCAACTACACGCGTGATAATCACGATGTGCGCAATGTTGACCCAACCGTCACCGACCCGACAAACTCATTGTTTGTCGATCCAACCCAGCCAGTTCTGACCTATACCAATCCTAAAACCGGCGCGCCCATTCTGGCGCAATACACTCGTCCGGGTATCGATCCCAGCACAAGCCGGCTTAACCACGGCAAGGGGCTCACCATCAGTACCTCCGAGTGTCTGTTCCTCGACCGCGACAGTATCAAAGGAGATGATCTCTGCGCGTTTACCAATGGTCGCAACAACGAGACCTTTAACCAGCAGGGCAACCAGTTGGAGTTCACCTGGGAGCTAAGCGACGGACTGAGCTTCAAATACATCCTTGGTTATAACCAATTGTTGTATGAAAGAGATACCGATGATGACAATACCGGTAGTTTGACCCGCGACAATACCTTCTTTGTTAATCACGAGGCGGAATATATCTCCAATGAATTCCAGTTATTCTGGGATGTTGGCGAGGATTTAACCTTCACCTCAGGTATTTTCTTCTATACCGCACAGATCGACCAGCGTTACGATTTTTATGACGCAACAGGGTCCGATCGTTACACAGATCCTGCACAGGGATTGGATAGTATCCTTGCCGCCGTTGCACCGGGTCTTATACCCGGCAACCCACCCCTGGCATTCCTGTTCGGATCCGGAGGCAATGCGGTAACCCCCGAGTCGGTCAAACAACTGGCTATCGCCAACAGTGTGCCGTTCTTCGGTATTCAGTCACAGGCGGGTGCCTGGCTGGGTGACGCAACCCTCGGTTCTGTGAATCATGGCCCGGTGACCGTGGGCACTGATCTTATTGCTGAGAACAAGACCCACCGGGACGCGTTTGCCGCTTATACCCAGGGTGTCTGGGACATCAACGACAGATTCACGCTCACCGCAGGTCTTCGTTACGCGAAGGATGAAATCGAGGCCTCTGAGGATTACTCTCAGTACACCGAGTCCATGGCCGTGCTGGATGCTTTCGGTATCAATCTCGCACTGGCGAATATTCTTCGTGGTGCGCTCAACCCCGCCACCTTGCAGCCTACCGGCGTGGTACCACTCTGGTATGGCGGCACACCGATTACCTTCGGTCTGTACCGCAAGTTAAAGCGAGAGGATACCAAGGTAACCTGGCGGGTTAACCTGGACTACAACATCACCGATGACACGCTGATCTACGGTAATGTGACCACCGGCTATCGCGGCGGCGGATTTAACGTCACCTTCTTCAGCCAGACGCCTGAGTTCGAGCCGGAAGAGTTGATTGCCTATGAACTGGGTTACAAAACCCAGCTGCTGGACAACACCCTGCAGCTGAACGCATCAGTCTATCTGTATGATTACGACAGCATTCACACTGCCACCGAAGAAGCCTGCCCTCCCGGCGGTACGATTCAAAGTGCCCAAAGCGCTTGTGCGGTTGTGAATTCCACCACCTCAATCCAGGCTGCCCCGGGTGCAGAAGTGAGCGGGCTCGAGTTTGAAGTCCTTTGGCTGGCAACGGACAACTGGACATTTGGGGGTAATTTCAGCTACACGGACACAGAGTACAGCGAAGACTTCTTTGTGGTTGATGGTGCTGACCCGACAACACCGGGCGATTTGTACGACGTTAATACCAATCCGGACCGTCGTCGTAATATCAAGGGCAGAAAACTGCTGCAGGTTCCTGATACCAAGGCCAGTGCCTACGCCGCCTACAACTTCCCGTTGGGCGATAATGGTACAGTCGAACTGCTGGCCAGCTGGAGCTATATCGATGACGTTTACTTCTCGGCGTTCGAGAGCAAACTCGATCTGGCACCAGCCTATGACCGGCTCGATGTTCGCGCCACCTGGACCAGCGCTGACGATACCTGGGTTGTCTCAGGATTTGTCAACAACGTGACCGACGATATCGGCATTCGCCAGATCCTGCGCCACGGCAGTGCTGATGGATATCGACGATCAGCACAGGTCACCGAACCGCGAGTCTACGGACTGGAACTGAGCTACACTATGCGATAACTCAGCTTTCGTTGATCAATTATAAAAGCGGCCTTCGGGTCGCTTTTTTTTGATTCGATTGTCCGGTTGCCGGTAATCACAATAGCCGGCTCAGTTCTCTTGGCGCATCAATCGATCAGTTGTACCATGTCCAATCATTTCCCGGACAGGCTCAGGCATGGCAAACTTTGGTGTACAGATATTCCCGACCGATCAGACAATCCAACCCATTGATGTGGCGCTTGCAGTCGAGGAACGGGGTCTCGATTCCCTGTTTTTCCCGGAACACACCCATATTCCGACGGCGCGAACAACCCCATTCCCTGGCGGGGGTGCCCTGCCGGAACACTACTGGCGCAGCCACGATCCCTTTGTCTCCCTGGCCGCTGCTGCTGCGGTCACAAAGCGAATCAGGATCGGCACGGGAATCTGCCTGGTCATTGAACGTGATCCGATTACGCTTGCCAAGGAGTGTGCCTCGCTCGACTATATCTCTGAGGGGCGATTGGTGCTTGGCATCGGCGCCGGCTGGAATCGTGAGGAAATGGAAAATCACGGTGCAGATTACAAGAACCGTTGGAAAATCGTCCGGGAGAAAATACTCGCCATCAGGGAAATCTGGACCAGAGATGAAGCCGAATTTCATGGTGACTTTGTCGATTTCGATCCTTTGTGGTCCTGGCCAAAGCCTAAACAAGCTGGCGGACCACCCATCTGGATGGGTGCTAATTCGAAGTGGGTGTTTGACCGGGTGGCAGAGTACTGTGATGGCTGGATGCCCATCGGTGGTGCCGGCAAAAATGGTATGGAAAACCTGAAAGCCGCCTGCGATGCGCGGGGCCGTGACGTGAGCACCGTCACGCTGGCACTGTTCGGCGCGCCGACGGATGAAGATCAGTTGAAAAGGAGAATCGATCAGGGCTTTACCGAACTGATATTTGGGCTGCCCCAGGCGGACAGGGATACGGTCCTGTCGGTACTGGACAAGCATGCAAAACTCGCCGAACGATGCAGAGGAATTTAGGAGCGAATATGTCGGCAACAATCAATCAACGAATCGCGGCCAATATTGAAGGAGACTTTGTCGTTTTCCTTATCGGGGCCAGAGTTAATCGCTGGTGGAAGCTGCACCGCTTCTTCCCCATCGCTCGCGCCATGAGCGCCATGATCACTGAGCTCGAAGCCCATCCGGAACTTGGTATGTTGCATGTTGAATCCTGGGGCGGCAGAACCTCCATCATGGTGCAGTACTGGAAGTCTTTCGATCACCTGCACGCCTACGCTCGTTCAAAAGACGCCGTGCACTTACCCGCCTGGACGGCCTTTAATAAAGAAATTGGTTCGAACGGGGACTTTGGTATCTGGCATGAAACCTACCTTGTCAACGCGCACCAGTATGAAGCGATTTACAACAATATGCCGGAGTTTGGACTGGCCCACGCAGGTGGATGGCAACCCGCTGCCGGTAAACGCAATACCGCGATGGGGCGTCTGGGCAAATCGACAGGCCAGGACGAACCCGTCCTGGCCGTCGAGGAAGCAGTTTAGGAACAACCCTGGCTGTTACTTTTCGTCGCCTAGGCTTTCTGGTCTGCCGCAACCTGTTTGGCCGATTCCCGAGAATTGAGCAGTTCCGCCAGTTTTTTTGCTTCAGGCAATTCCGCAGTCAAGTCCATACCCAGCACACGCTTGGCACAGGCACCGGCAAGACTGACTGAGTACAGGAACACGATATCCGCACAGGTCAAGGTATCACCGGCGACGTAGGGTGCAAACTTGCCATTTCGTTTGAGACAGGCGACGCCCTTGGTGAGATTCGCACGGGCAGTATCTTTGACCTCATCGCTGACTGACCCGCCAAAGAATGCTTCCGCAAAACAGGTTCTCGCGGGCAGTTCGATATACAACTCGATTTCTTTCATCAATTCCCTGACCCTGGCGCGTTCAAATGGGTCGACGGGCATCAGTGCAGGACCAGTGCCCAGGTCATCGAGATATTCGAGAATGACATTCGCCTCACTGATAAAGCCCTGGTCAGTTTCGATGCAGGGCACCTTGCCCATGGGGCTTTTAGCCAGATAATCCTGATCCTGACTGGGTTGAGTCTCAACAAACTCGTAATCGATCCCTTTCTCAATCAACGCCATCTTGACCATATTGAAGTAGTTACTAATGGTGAATCCGTAAAGCTTTATCATGGACTTTTATCTCTGAATTAAGTGCCGGACAGCAATAATACAACGACTCCGACAACGATGAACAACATTCCTGTTAACTCAGCCCGGCTCGGCAATTCCTTAAAGTAGACGATGGCAATTGCCAGCGTAATCAGGAACTCCACCTGGCCAAGGGTTTTCACATAGGCTGCACGCTCCAGCGTGAAAGCCGTGAACCAGCCTGCCGATCCAATCACGCTGGTGATGCCAACAAACAGACTCGGCCGCCACAACCTGAGCACGGACTTTAATTCTCTTGCATCGTTGTACATCACACAGACGAAGGTAATCACCGTTTGCAACGCGATCATAAAGGTCAGCGTGATCGCGGCAGCGAGCATGGCACTGTCCATGGAAAGCGAGAGGCTGGCTTTTCTGATCAGCAGGGAAGTCAGTGCAAAGGCGAGTCCGGCACCAAGCCCGTAGGCGGCCGACCGATTCCACAGGCTGGTTATACCTCCGGTTTTACCTAAACTGATAATGATCAGACCGGCGACGCTAACAGCAATCGCCAGCCAGCCTGTAATGGACAAAACTTCAGCAAATAACACTGATCCCACAATCGCCGTCAGCAGTATTTCACTACGGACGTAGGTGCTGCCGACGGCGAAATTACGCAGCGAAAACAATCTGATCAGCAAAATGGTGGCGATTATTTGCAGCACACCGGCGACAACGGCGCTAACAATAAAGGTGGTGCTGAGGGAAACTGACGGATAGTCCTCCGCATGAACCAGCCAGGCCACATAGGCAATCGCAAAGGGCAAACCAAACAGATAGCGAACCAGAGTCGCCGCCAGTGCCGAGATATGCTCGTTCAGTTTCTTTTGGCCAGCGGTGCGAACCGATTGCATCGATGCAGCAAGCAATGACCAGAATATCCAGCTTTCCAGCATCTGTCGCTTTCCTGAAAGGGGTTTAACCAACGATTTCGAGCCGAACCGCGCTACCCTATCAGGCTGTCAGGTAAGCGGCCAATGAGATGATGGAATCCTCGACCTGCTCCGCGGGAATATACAGGCGATCAGACATTCGCCTGAATCGTCGCTGTTATTGGAGAGGCTGCCAGTTTCCGTGAAATCCGAAGGGTACCCGATGATCAAGTCTCGCTTTGGCGAGCGGTCCGGCAGCAACATTCTGAGCATCAAGAATAACCAGATGGCTCTTGTCAATTTCGGCGTCATAGACATTCGCAACCAGATATCCCTCACCTTCTGCCGCGGTCTGCATGCGCGGCACAAAAACGGGTTCTGACGTCGCAAATTGTGGACCCATTTCATAGCGGGCGATTTTGCCGGTCTGGTGATCGATATGTCCGATCGCATTGAAACCACCACTACTCGAGTTCAATCCACCGGAACAACCAAAATAGCCATGCCGATACTCAAGCCCGGTATAGCGTTCATCCAGTCGCGGGAACTCAACCACCATGTCATCCAGCTGGTCGATGCTGTAATCGTCTGTGTTCCTTGACAGGTCAAACGTCCAACGCTTCAGTCGAGCGTTGGCCTTGTCAGGGTCCGGTGTTGATCCATCCACATGGGGAAACAGGGGCGCCTCTGCATACTCACACACATCACAAGTGACGGTCTCACCCTGGCTGAAAGCATTCATCGGATGGAACACATAGGCAGGATCACCCTTGAACCAACGCAGGTCCTCGACGCTTCCGTTCCGGGGCATGATGCCGATATGGACACCTTTCTCGGGCTCCCAGGCATAAACCGGCTCGCCCGACATGGCGCGTTCCATTGATCCCGTCAAAGGCATAATCGGAAAAATCACGTGGTCCCGGGTAGTGATAAAATCATGGACCATAGCTGCATAGGGCGCCTGGAAAAATTCGGATCGGGTTAACTTGCCATTTTTATCGACCACGTGAAACGACATGTGCTCTGAAATCATGCCGTCCGCGTTGTACCCAAAAAACAGCATTTCACCTGTTTCCGGATCGATTTTCGGGTGCGCGGTCATGGGTCCCTTGAGCTTACCGTCAAATGTCCAAGCGCCTTTGGACTCAAGGGTCAACGGATCAAGTTCGAAAGGCGCATGGCCTTCTTCCAGTGCCATCAGCCTGCCGCCATGCCACACGATATTGGTATTAGCGATGCCGTCTGTTTCTACACCCTGAACCCGGGGATCAGTATCCATGGGGTTGAACGGTGAGAACAGCGATTCACCTGCTTCATTCTCATGTTGCCACTTCACCGTCCTTGGCCAGCGATTTTTATAACTGACGCGACCGTTTTCGATGTGAAACGCATGGATCATGCCGTCACCACCAAACCAGTGATAATCCCCTCTCGGGGCAAATTGAGGATTGGGACCATTACGAAAAAAAGTGCCATTCAAGTCTGCCGGCACCTCACCTTCAATCACAAGATTAGGCGCATCACACTCCATCTGGATTGGTGCAAAACCGCCGAGAAGATTCGGATGATTTGGAAATGGTCTGGCCATGGTCGTGTCCTGCTATTGAAAGTATTTATGTTGAAGTCGCGCCTGAATCTCTAAAGCGATTCCAGGATCGCTTCTGCCGAACTGACTTCATAGGCACCACCCTTTTCAAGATTGAGTGCGGTGATCACACCATCCTCGGCAATCAGGGAATAACGAATTGAACGCGTACCCAGCCCAAATCCCGAACCATCCAATTCCAGACCCATGGCGCGAGTGAAATCGCCATTGCCGTCTCCCGCCATGATCAGTTCTTCGGCGTTTTTATCCTTACCCCAGGCATCCATGACAAAAGCATCATTGACGGATACACAAACAATTGAATCAACGCCTTTGGCTTTGATCTTGTCCGCATTGACAACGAAACTCGGCAGATGTGCCGCGCTACAAGTCGGCGTATATGCACCCGGGACAGCGAACACCACCACCTTCTTACCGCCAAACAACTCAGCGGTCGTTAAATCCTGAGGGCCCTTCTCGCCCATCACTTTCATCGTTGCTTCTGGAATCTTGTCGCCCACTTTCACTGACATTTTATTTTCCTCATAATCTCAGGGTTAAAAACAAAGAATAAGAGTCTCGCTTGATCTCAAATGGAGTGCAAGTACAATTCTTACATCTGATAATTCAGTCTGAAAGGGAGTCGCTATGAAGATTTACGAAGGAGTCGAGGGCCAGATTCGCGACGCCATCGAGCGAGGGGAGTTCGACAATTTGCCCAATAAGGGTAAACCGCTGGATCTCAGTGAGTGGAAGAAAACGCCCGCCCATCTGCGCATGTCCTACAGCATCCTCAAGAATGCCGGTTATAAACCGTCTGAAGTAAACACCAAATCCGAACTCGCCACGCTACGACAACTGATCGAAAAAGAATCAGATCCCGAAAAAAAGCAACACCTGATTGGCAAGATAAACGCCCTGGCGATTACTGAAGCGCTGCAGATGGAACGGCTGCGAAAAAAATAACAGCGGCCAGCCTAGGCTGATTTTCCCTTTACGGTTATCGGAAACTGACGCTGTTCATCATCCTGCAGAATGTTCTGCTCGCCCTGACGCGGGAACATCGCCGCACCATCATGCGCATACTGCGCGATATAGGCGCGGCGTACCGAATCCGTGACATTAGGTCCGGTCATGTGTGGCGTCAGTGACGAGAACACCACGATGTCTCCGGCACTTGCGGGAACGGGTATCGCATTTTCGGGAGCCTCGAAGCACTCAAATCCAAGGTCAGTCGCTTTATGTTCAAGCGTGCCAATGCGATGAACACCGGGCACTACCCAGGGACAACCATTGGCCCCGGTCACATCGTTAAGTGGAATCCAGCAGGTTAGATAATCCTGGGGAACGACAAAGTTATAGCCATTGTCCTGATGCCAGGGAAAGATTTCGGGCGACCCGGGTTTCTTGTAGACAGCCTGGTCCCAGTACAACCGGGTATCGTCTCCGATCAGATCGAGACACAAACTGACGAACAGCTCAGATTGCAGGAATTCCCGGACGAGACCGGAATGCGTCACGATATGTGTGGTAAACGAAATTTCATCTGCTCTCTGAATAAAGTAACGGCCGTTTTCCTGAGTGCGCAGGAACGCCTCAGTCTTCTCCTCCAGAGGATCAATCTCGTCGATCAGCGCCGCAATCGTGTCTGCGTCGATCACCTGCTCCAGCAGGAAGTATCCTGCCCGATTCCACTGTTCTGCCTGCTGATCGCTCACCAATCGGAACGGCGCAACCCGCTCTGGCCAGCTAAAACCCTCGTTCAGCTTATGTTTCTGGAACTCCGGCATCGGGGCGTCCACAAGTCGATTTGGCACTATCATAACCCGGGATCATCCTGATTTATGCCGCTCCATGGAGCTAATTTCAATCATGACCGGATGTGGTAGCCTAGCTCCTCCACATTAATTAGGGTTGGCTTTGCCAGCCTGCGCGAGGACTTCGATGGACCTTTCATTTGGCAGCGAGTACACCACTTTCCGGGAAGAAGTCAGAAAGTTCGTCGACGACAACAAGGATAAACAGCCGGATGCTGGCGGTATGAGAGGACCAGAAGCGCTTGCGTGGCAGAAGAAACTAATCGAAAACGGTTTTCATTCGCGCACCATCCCAAAAAAATATGGTGGTTACGGAGCCGAACCGGACATCATCAAATCCAGGATCATCGCGGAAGAGTTCTCCAATGCCCAGATGAACACCGGTCTTGGCGGTCAGGGCATTTCAATGCTGACACCCGTGCTGCTGGAAATGGGCAGCGAAGAACAGAAGCAGCAGTTCATCAAGCCCACCATCGAAGGCGAACTGGTCTGGTGTCAGGGTTATTCCGAACCCGGCGCAGGCAGTGACCTGGCCAGCCTCACCACGAAGGCCGAGCTTGATGGCGATGAGTGGGTCATCAATGGTCAAAAAATATGGACCAGTACTGCCCATCTGGCGGACTGGATATTTTGCCTGGTTCGTACTGAACCGGAGGCACCAAAACATCAGGGTATTTCCTTTCTGCTTTTTGAGATGAATACCCCTGGCATCGAAGTCCGGCCATTGGTTGATATGACCGGTAACGCCAACTTTAACGAGGTATTCTTCACCGACGTCCGTGTGCCCAAGCATCAGATCGTCGGTAAACGAGGCCAGGGCTGGTTGGTTGCAAATGCAATCCTCGGCTTCGAACGAGGGTCCCTCGCACCTCCCGACGCGGCACAATCGAGATTAAATGGTGTGATTCGCCTGATGCAAACTGAAACGCTGGGGGGCGAGAAGCTGAT
>JAJFKA010000082.1 GCA_021773555.1 Gammaproteobacteria bacterium | reverse complement strand
TCAGACTTCATCCTGATGCAGGTGACCGGTATTGCCGGATTCATTACCGCCGCCAATCTGGCTGACAGGCTTGTCGTCAGGTTCAGTGCCGAAAAGGTTATCGTCGGCGGTTCTGCTCTATCCCTTGCTGGTATCGTTTCGATTTTTGTGTATGCCGCGGTCGGCGGCGGTGACCCGGCCATGTTGATCCTGTTGTTTCTGCCTATGAACCTCGGACTGGGGCTGCGCGGTCCCCCCGGGTTCTTACACGCGGGCCTTGCCGCCCAGGGAGATGACGCTCGCGGTGCCGCTCTGGTGATTCTCTCGGTGTTACTCACCACCGCAATCGGAACGGCGATCAATGCGCCACTGATTACTTATGGACTAATGCCACTGGCTGCAATCGCGGCAGCAATCTCGCTGGCCGGTATGGCTTGCCTGCTGTTGCCACACCGTTTGAACTAGGTTGTAAAGCAGCAGCGGACCGGCATGAGTGCTACTATTTAACGGCATCCAAAAATACAACTGTGAGTCATCATCATGACAGACCAACCCTTCGAATACACACGCCTGCCTGATTCTGAACGTACCCCCAAGCCTGCCACGACGACGACCAGAGCGGTGCAGCAGGAATTCACGGACAAGCTCGATTTCACTGATCGGCAAAGCTTCGATGATGCAAAACGAGGCTTTATCGCCACGCTCGATCCGATGACGGTAGCCCATGACCACGCCAAGCGGCCAGCCTATGACTTATCGCAGATGCATTTCCTTGATGCGGACGCTCCCGACACCGTAAACCCCTCACTCTGGCGTCAGGCGCAACTAAACTCCGGACATCACGGGCTCTATGAAGTCGTCGAGGGGATCTACCAGATTCGCTCTTTTGATATCGCCAATATGACCCTGATCCGCGGCAACACCGGCTGGATTATCGTTGATCCACTTACCTCATCGGAAACCTCCCGGGCAGGATTAAAGCTCGCTAACGAGCAACTGGGTGAGCGTCCTGTGGTCGCAGTTATTCACACCCACAGCCATGCGGATCACTTCGCCGGGGTCCTCGGTGTCATCACCGCCGATCAGGCTGAATCAGGAGAAGTCGCTGTCATTGCACCAGTTGACTATGTTAACGAGGCCTTGTCCGAGAATGTACTTGCCGGCAACGTGATGAATCGTCGGGCCACCTATATGTATGGCAACCTGTTGCAACCCGGACCAACAGGTTTTGTAACCACCGGACTGGGCGCGGCACTCTCCATGGGCAGCACCGGCTTCGTGCTGCCAAACGACATCGTGTCGGAAACCGGTGAAACCCGATGTATTGACGGTATCGATATCGAATTCCAGATGACGATGGGCACCGAAGCGCCTGCCGAAATGGTGTTCTACTTTCCGCAGTTCAAGGCACTGTGCATGTCGGAAATTACCTCCCACCATCTGCACAATGTCTACACACCCAGAGGTGCACAGGTCAGGGATGCGCTTGCCTGGGCAGCACAGATCAATGAATCACTTGACCTTTTTGGTGACCGTCTGGAAGTCGAATTTGCCAGCCACCACTGGCCGATGTGGGGTCGCGACAGGGTCGCGAATTATCTGAAGAAGCAGCGCGATCTGTACAAATTTATCCACGACCAGACTTTACGCCTGGCCAACCTTGGCTACACCAAAGAAGAAATCGCTGAGCAGTTGAAACTCCCGGAGTCCCTGGGCAAGGAGTTCTACAACCGGGATTACTATGGAACCGTGCATCACAATGCAAGAGCGGTTTACGTCAAGTACCTGGGTTATTTCGATGGTAATCCCGCACATCTATATCCACTACCGCCGGTTGAAGTCGCCACCCGTTATCTCGACTTCATGGGGGGTGCCGATGCAGTCGTCAGCAAAGCCACCGGGTCTTTCAAGGCGGGGGACTATCGCTGGGTTGCGGAGGTACTCAACCATGTGGTCATGGCGGACCCGGAACATATTGCCGGGCGCGCACTGCTTGCCGATACGCTTGAACAATTGGGCTACCAATCGGAATCCGGACCCTGGCGCAATTTCTATTTGTGCGGCGCACTGGAACTGCGTGACGGTCTGTCGCCAGGCACCGCATTCAATGCCAGCGAAGGTATGGCGAGAGGAATACCGCTTTACAATCTGTTCCAGACGCTCGCGGTTCGACTCAATGCGCAAAGGGCAGATGGCCTGTGCCTGCATATCAATCTCGCCTTCACCGACCACGAGCCCGTACTACTCAGTATCGAGAACTCAGTGCTCCATGCTTTTTTTGGACGCACTGATCCTCACCCGACTGCGACGATGAAAATCAGTGCGCTGGAGTATAAGTATCTGATGATGGGAATCAGGGACGCAGAGGCCCTGGTCGCATCCGGGGCGCTTGAAATAGAGGGTGACGTTACTGCACTGGCCCAATTGGCAGGTCTGTTTGACCAGTTTGATCGTCGCTTCCCAATTGTTACACCCCGCAGGCCCTGGCAATGAGGATTGACGCACATCAGCACTTCTGGCGCTACAACCAGCAGGACTTCGCCTGGATAGATGAAGGAATAAAGATCCTGAGGCAGGACTACCTGCCCGCGCACGTTGAACCTGCGCTGGAGGAACATGGGATTACCGGTGCCATCGCAGTTCAGGCCAGGCAGACCTTGGCTGAAAATGACTATCTGGTCGAACTCAGTGCCGCCCATCCAATCATCAAGGGCATCGTTGGCTGGGTTGACCTGCAGGCAAATGATATAGCTGACACCCTCGCGAACCTGGATCAAAAAATTGTCGGTGTGCGTCATCTTGTTCATGATGAGCCCAACATCGACTTCATGCTGGGATCAAAATTCAGAAACGGCATAGCAAAGCTTTCCCATTGTGGACTGACCTATGACCTGCTCGTGAGGCCTGCTCATCTGGATAATTGTATTGCCCTGGTCGATGAGTTCCCCAACCAGTTATTTGTCGTCGACCACATTGGTAAACCCGATATCGCCTCCGGTGAACTTGAACCCTGGCATACCGCGATAGCCCTGCTCGCATCCCGGTTAAATGTCTTTTGTAAGTTGTCCGGCATGGTGACCGAGGCAGACTATACCGGTTGGCAGGAGGATGAAATCGACCTGACTCCCTTCTCAGCGTACATGGACACGATTCTTGAAACCTTTACACCAGACAGAGTGATGTTTGCTTCGGACTGGCCGGTTTGTACCATTGCGGCCACCTATGACGAGGTCTACGATATCGTATCAGCGCAAATTCATTCGCTCAGCACCGAAGAGCGGGTTGCCATAATGGGTGAAACTGCAACCCGGTTCTACGGGTTAGAAAGCGGGAGCGATCAGCATGGATAAATTCAATCAGCCGTTGTCCGGCAACGAAATGCCGCGCTTTGGCGGCATCGCCAGCATGTTCAGACTGCCAGTGACACAATCAGCTGCTAACCTCGACGTCGCATTGCTTGGCGTACCCCTGGACATTGGCACCAGCAATCGTACCGGGACCCGCTACGGTCCAAGACAGATTCGCGCCGAGTCCGTGCTGGTTCGCCCCTACAACATGGCGACTCGTGCTGCGCCATTCGACTCATTTCAGGTTGCAGACCTTGGCGATGTTGCACTGAACCCTTACAACCTCGCAGCCAGTATCGACATCATTGAAGCACACTATCGGCGCGTGCTGGAAAACCCGGTAAAAACTGTCTCTCTGGGCGGAGACCACACCATCGCGCTGCCAATTCTTCGCGCCATCGCCGCCAAACATGGTCCGGTTGCGCTTGTTCATGTGGATGCCCACGCGGATGTGAACGATACGATGTTCGGCGAGCGCGTCACCCATGGCACCATTTTTCGCCGCGCCATTGAAGAAAAACTTGTACTGCCCGATAAGATGTTCCAGATTGGACTGCGCGCAACGGGTTATGCTGCAGACGATTTCGATTGGGCGCGAAACCAGGGCGTAACGGTCGTTCCTGCCGAGCAGTGCTGGTATCAGTCATTGGCTCCGTTGATGGAATCTGTTCGTCAAACCATCGGCGCCGAACATCCGGTTTATCTGAGCTTTGATATCGACGGCCTCGACCCGTCTGTCGCGCCCGGAACGGGTACACCAGAACCGGCAGGACTCATGACTTCCCAGGGACTTGAGATTATTCGCGGTTGTTTCGGTTTAAACCTGGTGGGTTGCGACCTGGTTGAAGTCTCGCCGCCGTACGATACCAGCGGCAACACCGCACTACTCGGCGCCAACCTGGTTTTCGAAATGCTGTGTTCATTGCCGGGATGTATACGCCGTTAGTAACCAACAGGCCGGCCACAGTACTCAGGTAAAAAAAGCGCTGGGATTCTGGCGCGGCTGGGCGCTGGTTGTCGGCGGTACAATCGGTTCCGGAATATTCCTGCTGCCTGCCCTGCTCGCACCCTTCGGGCTGGCAGGTCTTATCGGCTGGTTGCTGGCCGGGCTTGGCGCAATCATTCTGGCGGTGATGCTCTCGGACCTGGCGCAACGACTACCGAACATCGGTGGCCCCTACGCTTATGCACGCGCCGGGTTTGGCGATTTTATTGGCTTCTGGATAGGCTGGGGATACTGGATAGCACTCTGGTCAGCCACTGCTGCTATTGCCGTCGCCTGCGTGGGTTATCTGGGATTTTTCGCTCCCGTTTTGATCACTAATCCATTGCTCGCAAGCGTGACCACACTCACTCTCATCTGGGCGCTCACCGCAATCAACATTCGCTCCATGGCCCTGGCTGGCAGTTTTCAACTGGTGACGACGCTGCTCAAAATTATCCCGCTACTGGTAGTCGCGGTTGTCGGTCTGGCTTTCGGCGAGCCCGGTAACCTGCCGGAGATGAATCCTGACGAGGGCTCGATGTCCGGGGCTGTGCTCACCAGCGTTACGCTGGTGATGTGGGCCTTCGTCGGTCTCGAAGGCGGTACCATTCCCGCGGATGATATTGAAAATCCTACTAAAACCATCCCCAGGATACTGATTGTTGGCACCCTCACCGTTCTTTTTGTCTACATCATGGCCTACCTCGGTGTCATGTTGCTGCTGCCCGCGAAGGCTATCGCGGCGTCCTCGGCACCATTCGCTGATGCAGCCGTGGCCTCAATCGGCCAGGCGGGTGCCGCGATGATTGCCATCGGCGCCATCATCTCAACACTGGGCGCATTGAATACCCAGGTGCTGTTATCTGGCCAGGTTGTCAGGGCAATTTCCCTGGACGGGTTATTTCCGAAAAAACTGGGTGAACTCGGCCGGGGAGCGACTCCCACAAAGGCCATCGTAGTATCGGCTTGCCTGGCCAGCGTGCTGGTAATACTCAATTACAGTCGTGGCCTGGTCGAAGCATTTAACATGATGATCCTGCTATCGACGCTTACGACCCTGATCCCTCTGGCATTCGCCTCAGCGGCAGCGCTAACATTACTGCGCCGGGAAGCGCCGTCCAGACAACGAGTACGCGCCATGGTGACCGCGAGTTTGGCATTTATCTACTCTACGCTGGTCATCATCGGGGCTGGTGCTGAGACCGTATTCTACGGTTTTATATTGCTCATGCTGGCATTACCGTTTTATATGTTGACGCGGCGGGGCGGTGGCATCACCCAGGCAGTTAAGGAATAGCACCTTGTCGAACCTTGTTTTCAATGAATACGATCAGTTGCGCACCGTTGCATTAAGATCTGCCAGGGCTGCTTTTGAAAGCGATTTACGCATCACGCATGAATGGGAACCGCTACGATTCCATGAACCCCCTGAAATTGATGCAGCGATCCTCGAACACACAGAGTTCGTTGAAATACTCTTAAACGACGGCGCCGATATACATTATCTCAGCTCGGACGATACGCTTACGCTCGATAGTATTTATACGCGCGATTCCCTGATCGTTTCACCCGACGGATTAATCCGTTGCAGTATGGGTCGCCGATCAAGGAACCAGGAACCACAGATCAACGCCTCAGCGCTTGAACGACTCGGCTTCCACGTCACCGGCGAAATTGTCTTACCGGGCACGTTGGAAGGTGGCGACTTCATCTGGTTAGACCGCCACACAGCCGCTGTCGGACTTGGTCCGCGAACAAATAGCGAAGGCATCCGCCAGTTACAGGAAATTCTCGGTAGTACGGTCGAGTTGCACATCGTGCCACTCCCACAACCCGATCACCCAGAGGACGTATTCCATTTGATGAGTATGATCTCGCCTCTGGACCACGATCTCGCATTGATTTATCGACCCCTGATGCCTGCTGGATTTATCAGATGGCTGGCTTCACGCAATATCCAGTTCGTGGACGTGCCTGAAACAGAGTTTGTTCCTATGGGTTGCAACGTCCTGGCGACCGGCCCGCGCAGACTGCTGATGCTGGATAAATTACCGCTCACCCGGGAAAAGCTCATGGCCGCGGGATGCACCGTGCGTACTTACAAGGGTGACGAAATCTCTCGCAAGGGTGAAGGTGGACCCACCTGCCTGACCCGGCCACTGACCAGAGTAGCCAGCGATGACTCGTAGCTTACCGGCCTGGACATACCACAATGCGGAATTTTTTGATCTTGAGGCGCGCGAGCTATTCGCGCACAGCTGGCATCTTGTCTGTCATGCCAACGACATCCCTGATGAGGGTGCTTATGCAACCTTTGAAATTTTGCGTGAATCCATTGTTGTTGTTCGCTCCCAGGGTACCTTTCGCACATTCCACAACGTTTGCAGGCATCGCGGTGCGACGCTCGTGGACGGTCCGACCGGGCAGTTGAAGGGAAAATTTGTCTGCCCTTATCATGCCTGGAGCTATGCCCTGGACGGAAGCCTGCTGTCGGTTCCGCACAGGACGGAATTTTCCGGCCTCATCACCGCTGAACACGGGCTTCGATCGATTGAAACAGAAACATTCATGGGTTTTATTTTTGTTCGTCTCAGTGGCACAGGTCCATCCATCGCCGAGCAGTTCGCACCTGTCATGGCTGAGCTTAACTTATACCAGTTTGAGCATCTGCAGCCACTCGGCAAGGTCACTTTGCGCCCCCGCGCAGTCAACTGGAAACAGATTGCCGATAATTATGTGGATGCCCTGCACATTCCTGTCGCCCATCCGGCACTGAGCTCAATGTTTGCGGGCAGCTACCGAAACGAGGTCGTTGGCGATTTGCATCGAATGAGCGGGGATCTGAAGACCGATCGAAAATCAACGGGCTCCGCGAACGCATACCTGCAGGTGCTACCGACAATGTCACACCTCCCTGATACCCACCAGCATCGCTGGTTGTACTACCGCATGTGGCCTGGCCTCGCTTTCGATATCTATCCGGACCAGGTCGACTTTATGCAGTTCATTCCCGTGAGCGCGACAGAAACGCTGATCCGGGAAATACCCTACGCACTACCGGACAATCGTCGCGAAACCCGAGTTGCCCGTTACCTGAACTGGCGGGTTAATCGAAACGTGAATGCGGAAGATACCACGATCATCAACAGGGTCCAGGCAGGTATGGGATCTTCTTCATTTGATTCAGGTCCGCTCGCAGATTCAGAAGTGTGCCTGATTGACAGCGTTCGGCGGCTCCAGGCGCTATTGCCGGTATCAACCCTCGCACAGGAACCTGCGCCTGGCACAGTCGCCACATTGAACACCGAAATGCTTGCAGCAGGGACGATCTAACAACGCTGCTTAAGGGGTGACATATCCTCCGGAAAAATCAACGACTGGGTAGCGCATGATCCCCTTGAGCCGGACATCCTCCAGATAGACATAAGAGCTTTCGTGGGTGGGGATAATCGTTACATCGTCAAACAACAGCTGTTGGAGTTTTCCAAACGCATCCATACGCAGCAACGGCTCACCGGTCGCATGCGTCAGATCCATCAGCCGATTATATTCTGGATTGTCGTAACCTCCATTGTTAAACGGTCCATTGCTCACAAAAATTCCAGCAAAAAAGACCGGATCCATGATCGCCCCACCACAGAAACCGGCTCGAGCAATATCAAAGTCGCCCTTGTTCATCTTGGCAATCGCCTGTTTGAAGGTCTGCTTGTCTACTTTGACGTCGAGGCCGAGCGCCGAACCGAGTTGCGCCTGGATAAACTCCGCTTCTATCTGCCGGGTTTCATTGGCAAGCAGTACAATCGGTGGCAACACAGACACCCCCAACTCGCGCCTGGCTTCTTCAATGAGCCCGCGAGCCGCGGCAGGATCGAACCCTATAGCAGGTGCCGGATATTCCTTCTGAAAGCTTCCCGACACTCCCTTGATGCGACGGGTGAACACGCTCTCAATCTTTCTGGTGCCCGGCAGGCCAACGATCTTGTTGACATAGCGGTCCCGGTCAAAGGCCAGTCTTATGGCTTGTCTCAGTTTCAAATTTGCGGTCGGTCGCCCTGGCCGGACGTTCATGACCAGCCACGCAAGGCAATTGGTCGGCGCTTTCCTGATGCGAAACCCCGCCTGGGCAGCATCACCCAGTATTTCCTCATTAAGACGGAGTGCTGCGAGTTCCTGACTCTTGTAGACGTTCAACAGAGATCTGACATCGGACGTGATATAGCCGACGTTGAGTTGCGCTAAATTTATCTGCTCACGATTCCAATAAGTTGGATTTTTAGTGAATTTTATCGCCGAGTTGTGGATCCAGGAGTTCATCACAAAGGGGCCATTGGACAACATATTCTGGGCTTCTGCTCCGAATCGACCTTTTTGTGCCTCAACAAAGTCCTCACGCAGGGGAAGATATCCAGTGCCTGACAATACCGTCAACAAATAAGGTACCGGTCTGCTCAACTGAACTTTCAGCACACGATCACTTTCTGCGCGAACGCCCAGAGCTGTGATCGGCAATTCACCCGCAAGGATCGCCTGGGCATTTTCTAACACGTAAGCAAAGAAAGCAGATCCTGACGCACCTGTCGCCGGATCTACCAGCCTGCGCCAGGCGTAAACAAAGTCATGCGCCGTCACCGGCCGGCCATCCGCCCAGACCGCCGAATCACGTAAATAAAATGTCGCCTCGCGGTCACCCAGTTCCCAGCGCTCCGCTACCCCCGGCATTATTTTGCCGCGTTCGCCAATTCCAACCAATGCTTCATTGGTCAGCGCCAGTATCTGGGCACTGGTGGTGTCTTGTGACAGGGAACTATCCAGATTTGGTGGTTCTGACTGCAGGCTGATAGTGATCGTCCGATTATCTACATCAATACCGACAGCGGCGACATCGAGCGCCAAAGTGCAGCAGGCGATGACGACGATTAATGACAGATCGGGGGACGGGAAGTTTTTTAACAGCGAACGAACTGGTTGTGAGCTACTCAGTGATGTGGACTCGACCTGTTTTTATTTAAGGTATCATAATGGCCGACCATTACCTAGGGAGGATAAATGCCCGATGCCGACAAACCCTATTCAACGCTTTATCTTCGTCGATCGATTCGAAAAGCTCGTTCAACTGCTCTTGGTGACCTGCCTCGCCACCGCGATCCAGGCCGGTGCAGCACCCGAACTTCACTGGGTGAGTTCCGGACTTAATAATCGAGACATTACCTTTTCGCCTGATGGCAATGTGCTATTAACGACCGTGACCAGCCCAAAAAACCACTTCGCCGCGATCGCGGTTTCAACCCGGGACAAAACCGGTTGGACTCCTCTCGAAATCGCTTCGTTCTCCGGTACCTATCAGGATATCGAGGCCATGTTCACGCCGGATGGGCGACACTTGTATTTCTCCTCAAAACGACCCAGGCCGAATCGAGAAGGCGAGGACTGGGACATCTGGCGAGTGGCTTATGACCAGGGCCAATGGTCCGAACCAGAAAATCTGGGCGAACCCGTCAATTCTTCAGGCGATGAGTTTTATCCATCCATCGCTGCCAACGGCAACCTCTACTTCACAGCGGAAAGAGCGCAGGGCGCAGGTTCCGAGGATATCTATCGGGCAATCCCTGATGGCGATACCTATCTTGTACAAAACCTGGGCCCGGGAGTGAACACCAGCACATTCGAGTTTAATGCCTTCATTGCACCTGACGAGAGCTATCTGCTGTTTGGTTCACAGCGGCGAGAAGGCGAGATCGGCGGGGGAGACATCTACATAAGCCGAAGCATAAAGGGTGAGTTTCAGTCCGCGACATTGCTCGGTCAGGAGGTCAACACCACACGCCTGGACTATTGCCCTTCAGTCTTTGCCGGTCGACTTTATTTTACCAGCGAGCGGCTAGCTGCCCCGATCGGCCAATCATTAAATATCAGGCAGATCGAGACAGCGTACACCTCACCTGGCAACGGTCTCGGTGATATCTACAGTGTGCCTTTTTTAACGCATTAACAGTTTCGCTGGGTCTCAATACGACAAGCCAGTGGGAAAGGTCACATGTTATCGCACAAGATCACGATAAAACGTCCCCACCTTGAGTAGTGCTTCCTCCGCCTCCGGCAAACCTGGCGTCGCCTGGAACACATGGAATGCTTCATCCCACACCTGATACAGCGCTTTGACGCCCGCACTGTGTGCATTATCTGCGAGTCTTACGGCGTCGCTGAGCAATACTTCTGCGTCACCCACTTGAATCAGTAGTGGTGGTAAGCCAGTCAGATCTGCAAATACGGGTGAAACCAGCGGATCTTTCGGATCGGCATTTCCATAATAAGTCTGGGCAATTTCAATCAGGACACCAGGCTCGATCCCCGGATCTGCTTGCGCCCGGGTAGTCACGCTTTCACCCGAGGCAGTCAGATCAATCCACGGAGAAAAAACCACCGCACCTGCCGGTAACCGGGCGGACTGATTTCGCAACGCCAACAAGGTTGCTATGGTCAGCCCACCACCCGCTGAGTCTCCCGCAAGAACAATTCTGGCAGGATCAGCACCCTGCTCAATCAGCCATTTATACGCCTGCACACCATCCTCAACTGCAGCCGGATAGACATGTTCAGGTGCCAGTCTGTATTCAACCCCCAGAACCCTTGCACTGCAGACCCGGGACAATCGACCCATCAATGTCTTATGTGTATCGATAGACCCCATGATGTAGCCACCACCGTGATAATAAATGATGTAGGTATCATCCCGCGCACCCGGTGCGTCAAACCAGCATCCACCAAGACCATCCATATCCACGGACTCGACTCGGATATCATCGGGCATCGGCAGGGCTGCCTGCATGGCATCAAATCCAGCCCTGCGCGCAGCGACGCTTAATCCCTCGGATGCAACTCCCTTCTGATCGCGAATTAGCGCGACCATTGCTCTCAGTTCCTTACTTGCCATATACGCCTCATTATCTGAGTTACTGGGTCAGCTGTTTGCCGATGCAGCAACAAGGATTGGCTTCGCCCACTTTCGTTGCACCAACGATGTCGTCGTTTGTTGCCACTTTTGTATTCGGATTAAACTCTATCCTTCGAACAATTGACATTACCAATCAGAATGGCATGAAGTGTCAGCAGTAGGAGTCACATTTGTTGGTACCGGAGACGCGTTTGGCAGTGGCGGTCGACTGCAAACTTGTATTCGTGTTGGTGCACCGGGTATCCGCTTCGCAGTCGATTTCGGTGCAACCTCCCTGGTCGTTCTGCGTCGTCTGGCGATTGATCCCAATTCCATTGACGCAGTGCCATGTCGACCGAGTGAAAGAAGAATGTGCGTACGACGGATACACGCTGACAATCTAACAGTGGCTCTAGGGCATGAGCTGAACGACAGAACTCGAAGCATTTATTACAATGATTTTGCTTCTCGCCTTTCAATAGAAAAACTCATCAACAGTATCGCGAAGGATTAATGCCAGTCGTGCGTGTGAATGCCGCAGAAAAAGCAGCAGTACTCGAATAACCTATGGCTTCAGCAACCGCACCTACGGACAGTCCCTGACTCAGGAGCACGATCGCCTGTTGCACCCGCGCACGGATTCGCCACTCCGCCAACGGCAATCCGGTTTCTTTTAAGAACAGCCGCTGCTGAGTCCGGAGACTCGCACCCGATTGCGCTGCCAGTTGCTTGAGCGTACCTCTGCCTGCATTTTCCAGAATCGCGTTCGCCATCAACCGTGCGCGATGATTATCTGGCATCGGCAAAGTGAGCTGAACGTCACGGCTTTCTTGCAGTTGCAACGCAAGCACATGTAACAGATGAGCATCGTTGCCAATTTTTGGATCCAGCCGCTGCTTACGCACCAGGTACAGAATCAATTCGCGTAACAGCGGGGTCACTTCAATGGCTAAACATCGCTCCGGCCAGACGCCTGATCGACCGGCCACATAAAAGGAGGCCATGGTAACGTCCCCCCGCATTCGTATCCAATGGCTGATGCCGGCAGGAATCCAGATAGCCCGTGTAGTTGGCACTATCCAGGCCGCATCCCCGGTTTGCAGCTGCATGATGCCTGATTCTGCATAGGCGATCTGGTCCCAATTATGCGAATGCACGGGAATCACAATCCCATCTGCGTACCTCGCATAGATACCCTGCCCGATCATGCGGTCATCAAAGGCTGGAGTTTGTCGCATATTCATAAATTATTGTCTTATCCCCTGAAACGAGACGCTTGAAAGGGCTGTATTCTAGCCGGTAATTTCACTCAGTCACTAGAGCCCCAGCCCATGGATTACATTTCTGACCCCGCATTGAGACACCTCATCGACGAACTCCAGACCCAGAGCCAATCGCAACAATCCGAGTTAGTGACATACTTTTCGCGGCTTAGCGAGGCGGGTAAGCTGAACTGGGGCAGGCTGGACGAAGACGCACATACTTTTTTCGCAGACAAAATGGTCGCCCTCGATGAAGACAAGGCACGTTTTTGTCACATGCTTTGCCGGGCAACCAACGCGCTCCGGGTTGTTGAGGTCGGCTCCTCTTACGGTGTTTCCACCTTGTATCTGGCCGACGCCGTCAGGGGTAACGGCGATGGCCGCGTTATCGCCACTGAATATGAGCCCGGCAAGGCAGAAAAGGCGAGGAACAATTATCGCAAAGGGGGCGTTTCCGAATTCATAGAACTACGCGAAGGCGACCTGCGGGAAACCCTGAAATCCATTCACGGACCAGTCGATTTCGTGCTGATGGATATATGGACTGAGATGGTCGTGCCTGCAATGGAGCTTATCACGCCCCACCTGAGGCGCGGCGCTATAGTCGTCGCTGACAATACCCGGGACTTTGCGGCACCCTACGCAGACTATTTTGACTTTCTCGAGCGTAACGACTTCGTGACCCAGACCCTGCCATTCGATGGTGGACTTGAGTTGACGATAAAGCAGTAGGGTCGCCCAGGGCGCTACGAAAACATCCTGAAGTCAAGATCCAGAAATGGCTCGTCCCGGACCAGCCGATGCGTTCGATCTAGCATAAATTTCGCCGGATACCAGTCGTCCAGATTGTGTACGTCAAGATGTGCGTGTATCACCGCATACAGACTCAACTCCCGCAATTTAAGAAAACGGGGAAACTCTGCCAGCATCAATTCGCCTGTGGATGCCTCGGTGGCATAGCCCTCTAGAAAATGTGGCAGGAAATACCGCGCCTGCGCCTCCTGCGCAAGCCGCGTGTTGTCAACCTCCCTTGCCAACACCGCGCCAAACAAAATAGTGGCGACATCGTAAGCAAACCACATATAGATTGCGTCATCAAAATCAAAAAAGGCGAGGCTTTTATCATCGATGAAAAAATTTCCCGGGTGGGCATCGCCGTGTATCAGTCCGTAATTTGCCTTCGTTACGGGAAGATTTTCAAACCCGCCAAGCAGCTGCGCTCCACGTTCGGCAATCTCCTGATGCTCGGGCGGCAGTCGTTTCGAAAAATGATGATTTTCATCCCTCCGCCAGTCGGTGCGAAGATGTTCCGCCTCAAACCCGGCAGCAATCCGGTGGAAGCGGCCAATACATCCACCCCAGGTTTTGAAAAGCTCGGGCCCCCAGTCAGCGGCGCCTATCACACCACCCGGCGCCCGTTGAAACTGACAGGCCGAAAAATCGTCATAGCTTTTAAGCAGTTCACCGTCCGCCAATGGTACGGGTTTGCACACTGCCCCGCCCCGGTCCGCCAGGTAGTTGATGAATTCCAGTTCCGCAGCGATCTGATCCGGCATTCGATGCGAGTGATGTGTGACCCGGAGGATACGATCAGCCCTGGCAAACACAAAACTTTCAAAGCCACCAAGATCGCTGGCAGTGCGGAAATCCATATCGGCGAGGATCCGTGACTTTACTTCCGGGGTAAATGCATCGATGGCCAGCTTGTCCAGGGTATTTCTCTTTGCTTAAGGTCCCGCTGGCATGATATTACAGGCATTAAAATTTCTCAGGAACTTCACATCATGTCGACCATAGGACTGATCAACCCGGGGGCGATGGGCGCATCCGTTGGCGCTGCGGCCTTACGCAACAATCATCAGGTGATATGGGCGGGTCAAGGTCGTTCAACCGCAACCCGAACCCGCGCGGAGACGGCGGGCCTTACTGACTGTGAGACACTGCAACAGCTGGTCTCCATGAGCGACGTCATTCTCAGTGTCTGTCCGCCCCATGATGCACAATCGGTCGCCACGACAGTTGCAGGACTGGGATTTTCCGGACTGTATCTCGACGCTAACGCCGTTGCCCCGGCAATCTCCAGAAATATCGCGACGGATATCACGTCGGCTGGCGCAACCTTTGTCGATGGTGGCATTATTGGCGGCCCTGCCTGGAAAGTGGAATCAGGTACCCGGCTGTATCTCTCTGGCGACGACGCCGACGTACAATCAATTACCGCGCTATTCAACGATTCGCCGCTCCATACCGCAATCGTTTCTGACAAAATTGGCGCAGCCTCCGCCCTGAAAATGGTTTTCGCGGCTTACACCAAAGGCAGCACGGCCCTGTTAACCGCCATTCTCGCCACAGCGGAGGCAGAAGGGGTACGCAGTCATCTGGAAGCCCAGTGGGGTGCAAAATTTACTGATGAGACCCACTATCGGGTCACCAACAATGCGGCGAAAGCATGGCGTTTCGAAGGCGAAATGCACGAAATCGCTGCGACATTTTCAGGCACCGGCATGCCGGGTGGATTTCACGATGCGGCAGCCGAGGTCTTCGCTCGGCTTGCTGGATTTAAGGATCAGCCGCCACCGGACATCGACACGCTGCTGGATGCCCTGCGCCAGGACTAGTCTGCTATTGCACCCGGTCGTTTCGGTAACAACGCGATTTCATGGCTGAGCGTTTTGTCGCTCCAGTACCAGGCGAGTGCCCCGACGATCACATTGGCAATCATGGTCGCTGCAAATACACCAATGTAACCCCAGAAATGATCAAAGATAATCGCCAGAGGAAGGTAGACAACAATCATCCTGAAGACTGCAAGGATCGTCGTTGGCAGAGGTTTACCCAGGGCAATGAACAGGGACCCGGAAGTCATACCAATGCCGAGCATGGCAAAACTGGCCGGTACCAGAATCAGGTACCAGGAGGCGGACTCAATCAGTAGTGGATCATTATTGACCAGCGCAACCAGGTCGTCACCAAACGGGGCCAGCAACGCAAAACACAACACGCCCCAGAACAGGCAAAACTGATTGGCGATTTTCAATCCCGTGTGCACCCGTTCGATTTTTCTGGCCCCCCAGTTTTGACCGACAAAGGGACCGACGCTGGAGGAGAGCGACATGAGAACCATCAGTACCAGCATTTCAAAACGCGAGGTAATCCCGAAACCGGCGACGACTTCCCGACCGTGCCGCGATAACAACCGAATCACGATCGCCAGTGAAACCGGACCAATCAGGCTATTGAGCATGGAGGGCACGCCGATGTACAGCACTTCACGGGCGGACCCGAAAAACCCGGACAAGCGTCCCCGGCCAAATCGGAGCAACCGTTCGCCAGTGGTCAGTAGATAGAACATGCCCAGCGCTCGAACCAGACCTGCAAAAACCGAAGCCCAGGCAGACCCCTCGAAGCCGAGTTCAGGAAATCCCAGCAGTCCAAAAATGAGCAAGGGGGCGAGCACAACCTGGAGTCCCGAAGTCACCATCATCACGTACCCCGGAACCTTGGCATTGCCCACAGACCGAAGCACGGTGCTGGCCACCATGGGCAGGGAAAAAAGCGGCAGACCCAGCAACCAGATGCTCATGTAGCTAAGCACCAGCGGCAGAATGTCGTCTCTTGCGCCCATCAGGG
Source organism: Gammaproteobacteria bacterium (assembly GCA_021773555.1). Classification (GTDB taxonomy): domain Bacteria; phylum Pseudomonadota; class Gammaproteobacteria; order Pseudomonadales; family Azotimanducaceae. Next base: position 6,116 of record JAJFKA010000082.1, on the reverse strand, counting down.
AAAAAAGCGGCTCCAGGAAAAGATAGGCGATGCCCATCAATACCAGCACTAGTATCAGCGTCAGCAACATGGCGTGGCTTGCAAACCGCAGTGTTCTGGCACTGTCACCCGAACCATGCGCCCGGGCGATCAGCGACGAGGCACCCGTGCCAATACCCATTGATACACTGGAGAGTCCCATGAGCAAAGGCATGGTAAAACTAAAGGCGGCCAGCTCCTTTGCGCCAAGAATCCCGATATAGATCGTATCGATCATGGAGGCAACAATCATTGAGGAAATGCCAAGAAACATCGGCATGGTCATGCGCACAAGGTGTGAGCTAATTGATCCTTCAGTGAGATTCTGTGCTGGAACGGCCATGACATGATCTTTTCACTCCCCGAGAGCAAATACCATCAACAACCCGCGATATCGATACCGATGTTATCATCCGATCAATCAGGAAAAGCGGAGCCAGGCCATGGCGTTAATGTTGGGAGCCCATGTAGGTCAGCAAAATATGTCCATGGACGCAATGCGGGCCTTGTGGCGAAAACTGGACAATGCGAAAGTCGACTGGATCTCGGCCTGGGATCATTTTTATGAAGCACCGCCTGCCGGTGGCACCATTGATCACTTCGAAGCAATGACAACCCTGGGTGCGCTGGCCGCCGAAACTCGTCACGCGCGAATTGGTTGCCTGGTGTTTTATGTGGGGTACAGAAATCCGGCGAGTATCGCCAAGGCGGCAACGACGCTGGATCATATTTCCGGCGGGCGTTTCGAACTTGGCCTCGGTGCCGGCTGGCATGAGCAGGAAGCGACCGCCTACGGCTACCCGTTTCCACCAGTCAGTGACCGACTTGACATGCTGGATGAAGCCGCCACGATTATCCGTGGCCTGCTGGTCGACGAAAGAACCAGCTTCCAGGGAAAATATTACCAGGTAGACAACGCCGCAAATGTCCCCGCGCCGGTTCAGAAACGATTACCTATCTGGATCGGCGGGCTTGGCGAGAAAAAAACCCTGCGCCTCGTCGCCAGGCACGCCGATGGCTGGAACGCCGCCTACACCACCGTTGCGCACTTTTCCCATTTAAACGGGGTACTTGACCAGTGGTGTGAAAAGCAGAACCGGGATCCGGCGAGCCTGAAACGATCGATCAATCTGACCTTTAATCTTGGCACTACCGCAGCTGAGGTCGAGCAGGAAAGACAAGCACTGCGCGCTGCATGGGGTCCTGCAGCGGAACGTATCGAAGGTGGCGCATTGCTGTGTACACCCGAGCAGGCCGTTGAACGGATCAAAGCCTATGAGGCCGCGGGAGCTGATATGGTCAACATCGCGCTACGCGCTCCCTGGCATGACCAGGCACTTGATGCCTATATCGAAGAAGTTATGCCGGCGTTACGTTAACAGGTTTAACCCTTGCCGGTTGCAGCGAGCATTTCCCTGACACTTGTGAATTTGACCCGGGGACGGCCAGCAGCTTCTCCTTTCGAATGCTCGATCTCATCCAGCGTCTTCCAGTCTGTCCACGACAGGTAGTTGGGCTTTCGGGTCTGCAGCAGAGTTTCCATCGCCTGCGGGTCCGTGTGTTCCGGATTCAGGTGCGTTCCTTTACCCAGATCCTCGACCATGCAGTTGACGGTTTCCTGGGCACAGGTTTTATTGGTTCCAATCACGCCGCTGGGACCGCGTTTGATCCAGCCCGCAGTATACAATCCAGTAACCTGACTACCGTCACTGTTTTGAACGCGGCCCTGATCGTTCAGAATCGTACCCCAGCTTTCGTGAAACGGGATTTCTGGCAGGGCCACACCACGATAGCCGACTGATCGAAACAGCAGGCCAACTGGCAGATCTTCAAACACATCAGTGGCCCGGGCGCGAACGGCTCCGTCTTCACTCTGGTATGCTTCGTTTTTGACCATTCTGATGGCGCAGACCTGGCCATCGCGACCTATCACTTCTGTTGGCGAGACGAGGAATCGAATGGTCAACAGTCGCGACTTACCCGTCAGTTCGCGCTCCGAATATTCATTGATGTAAGCAACATTCTTCTCTACATTTTTATCAGCCTCAGCCTCCATGGCCTCAAGACTGGCAGCATCAAGCTTTGCCTCATCGCTTCGAACCGTCACATCGGCATCAACGAGTTCGCCCATTTCCTTGATTTCAGGTGGCGTAAACGCCGCCTGCGCCGGGCCGCGACGCCCCAACAGATACACATTCTTGACCTTGCTGCGTTTTAGCGCTTCGAGCGCATAGTCTGCCATGTCTGTTTCGGCGAGTTCGTCGTAGGTCTTGCACAATATTCTGGCAACATCCATGGCGACGTTGCCAATGCCAACGATGGCGACATTCTCCTGGGAAAGATCGAACGACCTGCTGGCAAAATCAGGATGACCGTTATACCAGGCGACAAACTCGGTGGCAGAATGGCTACCAGTCAAATCCTCACCCGGAATATCAAGGTCACGATCAAAAGGCGCTCCCGTGGTGAACATGATCTGATGGTAGTGCTCCTGCAGATCTGCCATCGTGATATCACTGCCATACTCGACGTTGCCATAGAAGCGAAAATTGGGGCTTGCGGCACTCTTGTCATATGCACGCATCACCGACTTGTCTTTCTGGTGATCCGGGGCAACACCGGCACGCACGAGCCCGAATGGGGTTGGCAATCGATCAAACATGTCCATTTCAACATGCAGATCCTTATGCTTGAGAAAATTGCTCACCGTATAGAAACCCGCCGGTCCTGAACCAACGATGGCGACACGTAATGGGTTTTCAGCACTACCAACTGCAGACATTCAAAAAGCTCCCGAATTTGCTCCGCAGAGATTAGCAGATTCGGTAATTCAATTACCATTTTTCCCGTGTTCACTGCCCTTGTGGCAAAGTTGTGCCACAGGATGACAGAAAAGACTCTCGATCAACTCTGGCTAATAACGCATAATCGTTGATTACCAAAGCGTCGCGTTGTGAGTACTCACAAAATCGCACTGATGATAGGCTTAATAAAAATTGTCTGAACTCGCCATACCATCGAACACCTCGCTCTCCACCGGCGAAACATGGCTTGCCCGCCTCGGCATCCGCCCGGAGGACAAAGCCGTCACGGCGATGCTGTTCAGCAACTTGTTTCTGTCCGGTATCGCGATCGGTATGATCCGCGTCTGCGCATTGACACTGTTCCTGGCACACTATGGCTCTGAGCAACTCGCGCTGATCGCTATTTTACTCGCACTGATTGGTATGCCTGTCACTATTCTTATCGACCGGTTTACCTATCGACTCTCTATCAATGCCCATATCATGACGATCCTCGGTATCATCATGGTTGGACTCGTCGCCTTCCGTGGCATGTTGGGACTGACCACCAGCAATATCCTGATCTTCACCCTGCCCCTGTTTTTTGAACTGGTGTATATGCTATTCAGCCTGCAGTTCGCCACGCTGTTGTCCAGATTGCTTAACGTCCGTCAGGCGAAACGACTTTCCGGTGTCGCGCGATCCGGCGAGTTCCTGGCCGAGATGGTGGGTGGAGCGCTGATTGTGCTGCTGCTCCATTTTATCGGAGTTCGTGACTTGCTTGTCGTTGCCATGATAGCCACGGCAATGGTGTTTATCGTCGTGCGCCATACGACTACCCGGTTCAAGGGTAACCTGCTGGTGACAAACGAAGAAATCGTTGCAGGTGAGGCTACAGAAAGCAGACTCCTGGGGATGTTAAAACTACCCTACGTCCGCCTGATCGCTCTCGTTTATGCCATCTACCTGTTTGCCTACTTCTTTCTCGAAGTCGCGTTCTACAACTATGCGGCAGTGCAGTATCCCAACGAAAGGCAACTCGCCCAGTTTATTGCGGAATTTTTTGCTATTACCGGCTTCCTGACCATGTTCACCATGGTGATCCTGTTTGCACCCTTCTTACGTAAGTTCGGCATCATTGCTGGTGTGATTGCCTTTCCGCTGGTGATCTTTGTCGGTTCATCCGCCGTCAGCATCATGGAGTTTTCCGGCGTCGGTATTTCCATTGTGTTCGCCGTGATCGTGGCGACCAATTGTGCGCGGTTTATTTTGCAATCGGCGATCTGGAAGCCGTCGGTCGCCATCTTGTTCCAGGTCCTGCCAGACCGACAAAGGGCGACAGGTACGTCGCTTATCGAAGGGGTCATTGATCCGCTCTCTGGGGGTCTCGCTGGCCTTTGCCTCTACCTGCTGATCAATCAATTTGGCTGGGAACCGAAGAATTTCCTGATACTGCTGGCACTACTGATGATTGTCTGGCTCGTCATTGCTTTTTTTATTCGCAAGTTCTACCTCTCTAACCTGGTGGTCAGCATCCAGAAACGAAAGCTTGGTGAGCTTTCCCTGTCTGAACTCGATAATGCCAGCCTCGACATCATCAAGGCCGGACTGAGCAGTCCCTACCCTGCTGAGATCTTCTATTGTCTTAACCTGCTGGAGGAAATAGAACACCCGGAGATTACAGAACTGATCAAGCAGGTGCTGCCACACAACAATCGCGACGTGCGCCTGGATGTCCTGAAGCGGGTCGCGGCAATGAAGATTAAACCCCTCACCGCGAATATACTCGCCCGGATAGAACTCGAAGTTGACGTTGAAGTCCGCGGCCAGGCACTCGTTACTTATGCAGCGCTTTCTCCGGACAACACTCTCGAGATAATGACCCCTTTTCTTGAAGACGATAACAGATTTCTCAAGCACGGCGCGCTGGTTGGGATCCTCACGTACGAGCCAACTAACGATGTCGGCAACACCTATTTATTGAATGCAGTGCGCTCGGAATCTGCCGTGAGTCGATTGTTCGCCTCACAAGTCATGGGGGATATTGGCAGCCAGCATTTTTCCGGTTACCTGGTTGAATTACTCGAAGACCCGGTATCGGAAGTTCTGGAGAACGCTATTTACTCGGCCGGGCTTATCAAGGACAGCCGCCTGATAAACCTGCTGGTAGCAAAGCTTTCAATTTCTTCACTGCTGCCTTATGCCAGCGCGGCACTCAGGCAGTTTGGTGAGGCCGCACTCTACGATCTTGATATTGGTTTTACCTCACCCGAGGCAGACCGGCAGGTGAAGCTGCACATCATCGATATTGTCAGGGAAATTGGTGGTGTTAAAGCAACCGAGATACTGCTTCGACATATTGATGTGCGGCAACCGGAGATTCGCCATCGCATTTATTTAAGCCTCGCCGGACTTCACTACCAGGCCGACCCGGACGATCAGTATGTCTTCGTGAACAAACTCGACGACGAGGTGCACAACATCACCTGGCTGCTGGCGGCGATGGAAGACATCGCTGGTATCAGGAAATACCAGCTTCTGCACAGCGCCCTCGCCCATGAACTGGATGTTAAAAGAGACAGCATGCTGCTGCTCATCTCGTTTCTGTTCCCTTCTATCGTCATGCTGGATACCAGGGCTAATCTCGATTCAAAGGTTGCCGAATTACGAATCTTTGCACTGGAGGTTCTCGACAACCTGCTGACCGGTGAAATCAAACAGATTGTGCTGCCAATCCTGGATGATCTGACCGTGTCAGAGCGCCTCTCGTTGCTGTCACAAAAGTTTCCCCAGGAAAAAATGTCACCTGAAGCCCGTTTCAACAATATTATCGAGACGCACTTCGATGATGCCTTCTTCTGGACTCGCAATACCATGCTTTACCAGATTGGCCTGGACGGGGCGAGCGATCATATGGACAAGGTCCGGGAGTGTCTCAACGATAAAGAAGCGACCATTCGCGAAACCAGCGTGTGGGCACTCGCCCAGCTAAACCCGCCAGACCTGCGCAGAACCCTGCAGGCCCACCGGGACGATAAGACCCGGAATGTCGCGGAAATGGTAAACTCGCTGATTGCCGGGCTTGTGGCTCCTGAACCGGGCTAGAAAATGGCCGCTGCTTTTTGTAGCAGTCTGATAGCAAGCTGGCATAATACCGTTTCAGGTCCACAGGCAGGCACCCATGCTACTCACGATTGAGAAAGTGCTTATTCTCAAGACAGTCAATATTTTCTCCTCCGTGCCGGAAGCGCAACTCGTGGACCTTGCCACCATTGTTGAATCAGTCGAGTTTTCTGCCGGTGACCTGATTATGCG
>JAJFKA010000081.1 GCA_021773555.1 Gammaproteobacteria bacterium | reverse complement strand
CGTCACCATCCGCCATGAAAATGTTTCCTGCGGCTCGGCAGTAGAGATCTTCTCGGCCTGCTAGTCGCTACAGGCTACTGTGAAAAATACCAGGAACAAAATCAAGTATTTCAAAAACAACTCCCCTTAAATTGATCGTCTGCATTTGCGCAGTTGTAGTTATCCGCCAGCTGCCTTTAGATTCGCGTAGGCCATCATCAGCCACTTGCTGCCCTCGTCGATGAAATTCACCTGGACCCTCGCCTGCTTACCTGAACCCTCGTAGTTAACGACTGTGCCTTCTCCAAACTTTGCGTGAACCACCCGCTGCCCAAGAGAGAAAGCCGTTCCGTCGACAATTGCTCCTCGATTACTTATTCCGGCTGATGGCACGACACTGGCCGGTCTCAGCACAGAGTTATGCAAACGTACTTCCTGGACGAGGTCTTCCGGTATTTCCCCAATAAAACGGGATGGTCTGTTATAAGTATCAGTGCCATGCATCCGTCTGGCTTCTGCATACGTGAGATAAAGGCTCTGCATCGCTCTGGTCACGCCGACATAGCATAGCCTGCGCTCCTCTTCGAGTCTGCCAGGCTCTTCCAATGACATTCTATGCGGAAACAGGCCTTCCTCCATGCCGGCTATGAATACCAAAGGAAACTCGAGTCCCTTGGCGCTGTGCATGGTCATCAGCTGGACACAATCCTGATTGGCGTCTCCTTGTCCTTCCCCTGCCTCGAGCGCAGCGTGGCTCAGGAACTCCTCCAGTAAACTGAGTTCAGGCATGGCCTCATCGGAATCGCTGAAAATCGCTTCGGTATCGGGGTCAAAGGATTTTGCAGCGGTTACCAGTTCGCCGAGATTCTCAAGACGCGCCTGCCCACGTTCTCCGCGCTCCTTCTCATAGTAGGCTTTCAACCCAGACTGCTCTATGACGATTTCAACCAGGGCCGGCAAATCAGCATCCGCAGTGGCCTTGTCCAGGTCGCTGATGAGTTTGATGAAGTTACCAATTGCATTTCGAGTTCTGCCTGGCAGATTTCCCGCCTGTGTCAGACCATCCGCCGCTCGCCACATTGAAATTCCGCGTTCCCTGCTCAGTTTCCGAATTTGCTGAATCGTCCGGTCCCCGATGCCGCGAGTTGGCGTGTTCACAACCCTCTCAAATGCCGCATCAGAATCCCGCTGGGCAATCAAGCGCATATAAGCCAGGACATTGCGAATCTCTGCTCGCTCGAAAAACCGCTGACCGCCATAAATCCTGTAGGGCAGCTGGGATCTCAGTAACGCTTCTTCCAGAACCCGGGATTGTGCATTCGAGCGATATAACACCGCGGCATCGCAATACGGGTTACCGTCACCAAACCACTGCTTGATACGTTCGACGATATAACGCGCCTCATCTATTTCGTTGTAGGCTGCATAGAGTTTGATGGTATCGCCGTCACCATCGTCAGTCCAGAGGTCTTTCCCAAGGCGCCCGGCGTTCTGATCTATCAGACCGTTAGCCGCTTTAAGAATGTTGCCAGTGGATCGATAGTTTTGTTCCAGTTTTATCGTTCGCGAATTGGGAAAGTCCTGCGAGAATCGCTGAATGTTCTCTATTTTCGCGCCACGCCAGCCGTAAATTGACTGATCGTCATCACCCACGACGGTGAGGTTATCCTTATCACCTGCGAGTACTCGCAACCATGCGTACTGGATCGCATTGGTATCCTGGAATTCGTCAACCAGTAAAGCAGCGAACCGGTCCTGATAATGCTTCAGCAATGCGGCATTGTTCAGCCACAGCTCATGGGCACGCAACAGCATTTCTGCGAAATCCACCATGCCACCGCGACTGCAGGCCTCCTCATAGGCGCGATAGACCTGCAAGTGCGTTTTAAGATAGACATCACCATAGTCTTCAATGTGATGTGGGCGCAGGCCTTCGTCTTTTTGCGCATTGATAAACCACATCGCCTGTCGGGCTGGCCATTTCTTCTCATCAAGATCAAGAGAATTCATGACCCGTTTGACCAGGCGCAACTGATCATCAGCATCGAGGATCTGGAAATTCTGTTGCAGCTTCGCTTCCTGCCAGTGCATGCGCAACAGTCTGTGGGCAATGCTATGAAAAGTACCCACCCACATGCCCCGTGTCGGTAATGTTAGCAAGGATTCGATTCTGCCACGCATTTCCGCTGCTGCTTTATTGGTGAAGGTTACCGCAAGAATGCTGTAGGGTGAGATACCTTCAGTTTCGATCAACCAGGCTATCCGATGGGTTAATACTCTGGTTTTTCCGCTACCTGCACCGGCCAGCACCAACGCACTACCAAGCGGGGCAGCAACGGCAGTTCGTTGCGCCTCGTTGAGTGAGTCCAGGATATGCGAGACATCCATGCGAGACGTCTTACTCCACTGTAACTGATTTAGCTAAGTTTCTTGGTTGATCGACATCAGTGCCTTTGAAAACCGCTACATGATAGGCCAGCAATTGCATGGGAATTGTGTAGACAATGGGTGAGATAACATTTTCACAATGGGGCATTCTCAATATTGTTGTACCCGGCTCCTCGGGAAACTGGCTATTCTCATCTGCAAAAATGAACAACTCTCCACCTCTCGCCTTGACTTCCTGCAGATTCGACTTCAGCTTTTCGAGCAACTCATCTCCAGGTGCCACTGCCACCACCGGCATATCATCGTCGACCAGCGCAAGCGGACCGTGCTTCAATTCACCGGCAGGGTAACCCTCGGCATGGATGTATGAGATCTCTTTGAGCTTCAATGCTCCCTCAAGAGCAATTGGGTAGTGAGTGCCTCTACCGAGAAAAAGCGCGTGGCTCTTCTCAACAAATCGCTCCGCAATTTTTTCTATAGACTTATCGAGTTGTAGTACCTGCTCAAGCACATCGGGCGTTCCGGCCAGCGCCCGGGTTAATTCCTGCTGATCATTCTCGCTCAGGCCATTGTGTTTTCCGAGGGCAATGACAAGCAACAGCAAATCTGCCAATTGATTGGTAAACGCCTTGGTCGAAGCAACACATATTTCGATTCCTGCCTGTATCATCAGACAAAAATCTGATTCCCGTACCAGCGATGAGTTCGGCACATTACATAAACACAGGCTTGCCAGGTAGTTGTCATGTGTTGCGTTGCGCAACGCAGCAAGTGTATCTGCTGTCTCACCTGATTGAGATATGGTTACCAGAAGCGTATTTTTGAGCACGGCAACCTTGCGGTACCTGAGTTCACTTGCGATCTCAACGCTGCAGGGCAGACCGGTATATTGCTCAACCCAGTAGCGTGCGACCAGTCCTGTATAGAAACTGCTGCCGCAAGCAACTATCTGCACCGCTCGCACCTGCGCAAACATTTCACCCGCCCCGGCACCAAAAGCGTTATCAAGCACGTGGCGTTCAGTAATTCTTCCCTGCAGTGTTTGCCGTACAGTATCCGGCTGCTCGTAGATCTCCTTGAGCATATAGTGACGATAATTACCCTTGTCACCCACATCACGCCGTTCCTCCAGCGTCACGGTGCGACTACTGACAGAGACATCTTTGCCACCAGTTATCTTCACACTGTTACAGGTCAGTTCCACCACCTCACCCTCCTCCAGGAAGACAAAGCGGTCGGTCACCGGTCGCAGTGCCTGCGGGTCGGATGCGACATAATTCTCTCCAATACCAAGGCCAATCACCAGTGGACTGCCGATGCGCGCTGCGACAAGTGTGTCTGGAAAATCTGTATGTTGAACCGCTATTGCATAAGCCCCTTCCAGGAGAGCGAGCGTGTTTTCCACACCGTTTCGCAAGTCCCCACATTTAGCAACCTCATCGAAAACCAGGTGTGCGATTACTTCGGTATCGGTCTCAGATGTAAATTCATAGTCTTTTGCTTTGAGCATTGTGCGCAAATCTTCATGATTTTCGACAATGCCATTGTGCACAACGCACACCTTGTCTCGTGACATATGCGGATGTGCATTTTCTTCCGTTGGTTTTCCATGAGTCGCCCAGCGGGTATGGGCGATACCGATGTTTCCGGCAGGGTTAAGCGTTGAACATGCATCGCGCAATTCACCGACCTTGCCGACGCGACGAATCCTTTGCAATCCAGCCTGCTCATCGAAAACCGCCAGGCCCGCCGAATCGTAGCCGCGATATTCCAATCGCTGCAAACCTTCCAGGAGAATGCCCGTGACATTTCGTTGTGTAACAGCCCCAACAATTCCACACATGTGATTTTCCTGCTATGCCTTCACTTCTGAAGACGCCTGGTTTATGGGAACAATTCTGCGAACCAGGGGTGCTTCTCGCCTGCCACCAGTTGGTGCAACAAATCTGCGGTCTATCCCTTTTTCACGGGCCTGGCCCAGGGACTGATAGTCGCCTGTCGACCCCTGCCCAGGGCAAGTACATTTTTATCAACATTTTTGGTGATTGTAGACCCGGCACCAATCGTCGCGCCTTCTGAGATGGTTACCGGAGCAACCAGGGAAGAGTTGGAACCAACAAATACATGGTCACCAATATGAGTCTGATGTTTGTTAACCCCGTCATAGTTGCAGGTGATTGTTCCCGCCCCAATGTTGACTGAATTGCCGATTGTACTATCGCCGAGGTATGCCAGATGGCTGGCTTTAGTACCTTCACCAATCGTGCTTTTCTTCACCTCGACGAAATTGCCGATCGCTGCAGCCTTTTTAAGATAAGTTCCGGGTCGAAGTCTCGCAAAAGGACCCACGCTGCACTGCTCATCAATAATTGCATCATCAATCATCGAGTTGGGTTTAATAACGGAGTTTGCACCAATTCGACTGTCCTTAATGACACAATTTGGGCCGATGCTGACACCGTCCCCCAGGGTCACTTTGCCTTCGAATACCACATTGATATCGATAACAACATCTTGTCCAATGTTCAACTCACCCCGCAAATCAAACCGGCGGGGATCTATGATATGCGCACCAGCTGCCATCAGCCGCTCTGCGGCCTGGACCTGAAAAGCTCTCTCCAGAGAAGTGAGCTGGGAAAACGTATTAATCCCTGTGACCTCAAGAGGATCAGGTGTTTTATAAGTGGTGACTGAGTTTCCAGAGCGCGACGCGATCTCAACAATATCTGTCAACAAATACTCTTTCTGCTCATTGTCACAGTTAAGATCAGCCAGCCAGGAACCCAATAGTTTTGCGTTTGCGACCATGCCGCCGGTATTGATTTCCCTGATTTTCCGCTGTTCTGCCGTCGCATCCCGCTCTTCTACAATTGCGATCACCTGGTTCCTATCGTCACGCAGGATTCGCCCATAGTTAAAGGGATCGGGCATGTCGACACTCAGCACCCCGAGATCGCTGTCCAGATCGAGCATCGACTGCAAGGTTTCAAGGGATACGAGGGGAGCATCCCCCAGCAGGATCAACAACCTTGAGTCCATGGAAAATTGGTCCGCTGCCTGCATTACCGCATGCCCGGTACCAAGTCGTTCGTGTTGCATTACCCAGTTTATTTTCTCATCATTCGGGAAAGCGGCCTTTATCTGTTCCGCTTCCTGACCAATAACGATATGAATCTTTGTCGGTTCAAGTCGTTCAAGTGTCGCCAACAGATGTGCCAATAACGGCCTGCCAGCCAGTTTCTGCAGCGCCTTGGGTCGACTGGAGCGCATTCTACTGCCCATCCCAGCGGCAAGAATGCAGATTTCAATAGGTGGTTTTGGCTGTTTACTCATGGGGCATGAGTTTACCTCGATAACGCGGACAGGTAACGGGCGAAATAAAAAAAAGGCGATATTCCATCGCCTGTTTTAGGTAGCCCGCCAGCCGCTAATCAGGCCTTGCCTTCACGATACTTACGAATAGTACGCAGCATTGCCGCCTGTTCCTGCAGATCTGAGGAAACCCTGGCAAAGTCCACATCAGATTTTTGATCAGCCAGCTCCTGCTCCGCTTTGTTCTGTGCTGCAAGCGCTGCTGCTTCATCCAGATCGTCTGCCCGCAGGGCGGTATCAGCAAGGATCGTAATGGAGGTTGGCTGAACCTCGATATAACCACCAGAAGCAAAAAAAAGTTCTTCTTCACCGCCCTCAAGAATCAGCCGAACCGGTCCCGGTTTGACGCCGCTTAGCAAGGGCGTATGCCCGGGTAGGATCCCCAGTTCTCCGATGGTGCCGGAGGCAACAACCATTTCGACCTGACCGGAAAAGATTTCCACTTCGGCGCTGACAATGCTGCAAAGTACGGTGGCTGCCATGTTTTTCCCCTAAAGGGTTTTTGCCTTTTCGATAGCTTGTTCAATATTTCCAACCATGCTGAATGCCGCTTCCGGCAGGTCATCACATTCGCCATCCAGAATACCCTTAAAGCTGCGAATGGTATCAGCGAGGGAAACATAAACGCCTGGTTGACCAGTGAAAACCTCTGCGACGTGCATGGGCTGAGAGAAAAATTGAGCAACTTTACGAGCCCGAGATACGGTTAGCCTGTCTTCCTCTGAAAGTTCATCCATGCCGAGAATCGCAATAATATCCTTTAGTTCCTTGTACTTCTGCAACACATTTTTTACGCCCTGGGCAACGTTGTAATGCTCATCTCCAACCACCAATGGATCTAGCTGCCTTGAGGTTGAGTCAAGTGGATCTACCGCCGGGTAAATACCTAACGATGCGATGTCCCGGGACAAGGTAACCGTTGAATCAAGGTGCGCGAAGGTCGTGGCCGGGGAGGGGTCCGTCAGGTCGTCCGCTGGTACATATACTGCCTGGATGGACGTGATCGAACCGGATTTTGTGGTCGTAATCCGTTCCTGCAACACACCCATTTCTTCTGCCAGTGTGGGCTGATAACCCACTGCTGATGGCATACGCCCAAGCAAAGCAGAAACTTCGGTTCCGGCCAGGGTATAGCGGTAGATATTATCAACGAACAAGAGCACATCCTTGCCATCATCGCGAAATTTTTCAGCCATTGTCAGACCTGACAAGGCAACCCGGAGCCTGTTCCCGGGTGGTTCGTTCATCTGCCCGAATACCATGGCGATCTTGTCAATTACCCCCGCATCCTGCATCTCATGATAGAAATCGTTGCCCTCGCGAGTCCGTTCCCCTACACCAGCAAACACCGACAAGCCGCTGTGCTCTCTGGCAATGTTATTAATCAGTTCCAGCATGGTGACGGTTTTGCCAACACCGGCACCGCCAAACAATCCGACCTTACCGCCCTTGGCAAACGGGCAAATCAGGTCAATGACTTTGACCCCCGTCTCAAGCAGGTCGCGCCCGCCAGCCTGTTCTTCAAAAGAAGGTGGCTTTCTATGGATCGGCATACGCATGCTTTCACCAATCGGACCTTTCTCATCGATTGGGTTCCCGAGGACGTCCATAATTCTGCCAAGGGTTTCCACACCAACAGGTACTTCAATTGGATTGTGTGTATTGCTGACCTCTAGACCACGACTCACGCCTTCAGAGCTTCCCATGGCGATGGTTCGCACTACGCCATCGCCCAACTGCTGTTGTACCTCAAGTGTGAGATTGTTTGAGTCGACTGTCAGCGCTTCGTATACCATCGGGACTTCTTCCCGGGGAAACTCAACATCGATGACCGCACCAATAACCTGTACGATACGTCCACTACCCATCGTTATATCCTCTTAGCTAGTTCCTGTCCGGAAGATGGCTCACCATCTCCTTCGCAAATTTTCTCTTAAACCATCGCTCGCTATACCGCCGCGGCGCCGCCCACAATCTCTGACAATTCCTGGGTAATCGCCGCCTGCCTCGCATTGTTCATAATCAACTCCAGTTCGTCGATCAAATCGCCAGCATTGTCGGTGGCGCTTTTCATTGCGATCATTTTCGCTGCCTGCTCACACGCCACGTTTTCAACAACCGCCTGGTACACCTGTGATTCCAGGAAGCGGGTTATCAAACCTTCTATTAACTGCCGCGCATCAGGTTCATAGATGTAATCCCAGCGATAACCTGACTTGCCTTCTTCAGTTGCATCAAGGGGAACCAACTGGCTGATCGTTGGCCTCTGGGTCATAGTGTTAACAAACACATTGTTCGAAAGAAATATCTTATCCACCCGGCCTTCTTCAAACGCGTCCAGCATGACCTTGATACTGCCGATCAAATCACTGATCGCTGGTGTCTCGCTGATATGACTACTGGCTGCCAGCACATTGCCACCGTAGTTACGAAAAAACTGCACACCTTTATTACCGATCAAACAGAGGTCCACCTCCACACCTTCTTCCACCCATTTCTTTATATCTTTAACCGTTGCTTTCAGCAGATTAACGTTTAATCCACCACACAAACCCTTGTCCGTGGTCACAACAATATAACCAATCCGCTTAACTTCACGCTCAATCATAAACTGATGACGATACTCAGGCGATGCGTTCGCCACATGGCCAATCACATCTCTGATCTGATCAGAATAGGGCCTGCCTCGCGCCATTCTTTCCTGGGCCTTGCGCATTTTGCTCGCAGCCACCATTTCCATGGCGCTGGTAATTTTCTGCGTATTTTTAATCGAGCCAATTTGCTTGCGAAGTTCTTTGGCGTTCGCCATTAGATACCCTTCCCGATGATGCTATTAGTTACCACGTCTGTGTTGACTTAAACGTCTCGAGCGCTTGCTTCATTGTGGCAATGACCTCTTCAGTATAGGCACCCTGTTCATTGACCTCATTCATAAATCCAGCGTGTTCTGCATGCATGTAACTTACCAGCGCCGATTCAAAATCAAGAACCTTCTCTACTTCAACATCCTGAAGAAATCCCTCGTTTGCAGCAAACAACACAACACCCATTTCCGCAACGGACATCGGCGAATACTGCTTTTGTTTCATGAGCTCATTGATGCGCTCACCATGTTCCAATTGACGACGGGTTGCTTCATCCAGGTCTGAGGCGAACTGCGAAAATGCCGCAAGTTCACGATACTGTGCGAGTGCAAGCTTGATGCCACCCGATATTTTCGACATGAACTTCACCTGGGCATCGCCGCCAACACGAGATACAGAAATGCCAGGATTCATGGCAGGGCGTTCACCTGCATTAAATTTATCTGACTCCAGGAAAATCTGCCCATCGGTAATAGATATCACGTTAGTTGGAACGAACGCAGACACATCACCCGCCTGAGTTTCGATAATCGGCAGCGCTGTCAGCGATCCTGTTTTCCCCTTTACCTCACCATTGGTCAATTTCTCTACATAATCTGCATTAACCCTGGCCGCTCTCTCTAACAGTCTTGAGTGCAAATAGAACACGTCCCCAGGGTAGGCTTCACGACCCGGCGGGCGACGCAGCAGCAGGGATATCTGCCGATAGGCCCACGCTTGTTTTGTCAGATCATCATAGATAATGAGCGCATCCTCGCCACGATCCCGGAAGTACTCCCCCATGGCACAGCCCGAGTAGGCCGATATGTACTGCATGGGAGCAGGATCCGCTGCTCCGGCAACAACGATGATGGTATTTTCCATTGCGCCATGATCTTCCAGAGTACGAACCACATTCGCCACCGAGGAAAACTTTTGGCCGATCGCCACGTAAACACATTTGATGCCAGACTTTTGCTGGTTGATGATCGCGTCGATGGCGATGGCAGTCTTACCTGTCTGGCGGTCACCGATAATTAGCTCCCGCTGACCACGTCCAACCGGAATCATCGAATCAATACATTTCAGCCCTGTCTGCACCGGCTGATCCACGTGTTGCCTGGCAATTACACCCGGCGCCACTTTTTCAACCGGCGATGAACTCTTGGCATTCAGCGGGCCCTTACCGTCAATCGGATTTCCCAGCGCGTCGACGACCCTACCCAGAAGTTCTGGTCCAGTGGGAACTTCAAGAATCCGGCCTGTGCATCGTGCGGTCTGTCCCTCCTTAAGCGTCTTGTAGTCTCCGAGGACCACCGCGCCAACTGAATCTCGCTCCAGGTTCAGCGCAAACCCGAAAAGATTATCGGGAAATTCGATCATTTCACCGTTTTGAACATCTGCGAGCCCATGAATTCGAACGATACCGTCTGATACGCTGACGATCGTACCTTCGTTGCGTGCTTCAGAAGTGACGTCAAGCGATGCAATTCTCTGCTTGATGATTTCGCTGATTTCGGAAGGATTCAGTTGTTGCATGTCCCGTTCCTCGAGAAAAAGTAGTTAAATTCGTTTAAGCCCTTAGTGGACCTGTTAGTCGAGCGCGTGCGCGAGCTTCTGTAACTTGCCTTTGACTGAACTGTCAATAACAGTATCTTCCGCCCTGATGACGACACCGCCGAGCAAACTCTGATCAACCCCTGTTGTCAGATTGATATTCCTTTTTAGCATTCTGTTCAACGCCTCAGACAAGGCTGACTTTTCTTCCTCGGTAACCTCAAAGGCACTGGTCACCTCAACTTCCATAGTTTTCTCATGGTTCGCTTTTAGTAGCTCATACATATCAAAAATGTCAGGCAACAGTGCTATTCGATTATATTGCGCCAGCACGCTGATGAAGTTGCGTCCCTGATCCGTTAGCTCATCACCAAGGATGTCAGACAACAGCCTGGCCTCATCCGATCCTGACAGTAGAGGATTATCAAGCGCGCTGCGTACTATCTCCTCGTCCAGCGCGGCAGAAAGCAGCGACAACATGCGCGACCAGACAGGCAATCCTTCCGCCTGATCGAGTGCAAACGAAAAAGCCGCCCTCGCGTAGGGTCGGGCTATCGTGGCGGGTTCTGATTCTGCCATGGTCTGCGACTACCTATAGTTGCGCTGAAAGCTTGGTGAGCATTTCCTGGTGGATGCCCCTGTCGATTGTGCTTTCAAGTATTTTTTCAGCACCCTCAATCGCCAGTTCTCCCAACCTTGCCCGTAGTTGTTCCCGGGCACGATTTATCTCCTGATCAATATCCGACTGGGCACCCAGGATGATTTTTTCTGCCTCTTCCTTTGCCTTCTCCTTGGCCTCTTCAACCAGCTGGTTAGCCCGGTTTCGCGCTTGCGCGATTAACTCAGCGGACTGTTTCTTGGCCTGTTCGAGCTCGACTGCGGCCGACTCGTTAGCCTGCTCCAGCTGCTTCTCGGCGGCCGTGGCTTTTTCCAGGCCTTCCGCGATCAATGCCTGACGCTCACGCATTACCTGGGTCAGGTAAGGCCACACGAACTTCATGCAGAAGAGCACAAACATCACGAAGGATATCAACTGCCCCAGCATCGTAAGGTTAATATTCACTTTTCACCTCAATAAAAAATTGAATGAAATGTTCGCCTGCTTTAAAGGGCAAAGATCATATAAAGAGAGATACCAACTGCAATAATGGGTACCGCGTCAACGAGTGCCAGCGATATAAAGAGCTGGGTCATCAGCATGGGTTGCAGTTCCGGTTGTCGGGCAACACCTTCAAGGTATTTACCGCCCAGCATACCGATACCCACACCACTACCGATGGCGCCGAGGCCCATCAATATGCCGCCAGCGATCAAGATAAGCGATTGTTCCATTACGTACTCCTGCAGTTAAACGTCTTAGTATTTTTTAGTGTTCGCCTGTTTCATGAGCCTGGGTCAGATAAACGATAGTCAGGATCATAAAAACGAAGGCCTGTAAGCCAATAATCAAAATATGGAAGATTGCCCATGGCAGGGACAATGCCCACTGTGCATAAAACGGTAGCAGCGCGATCAGGATAAAAATCATCTCGCCCGCATAGAGATTGCCGAACAACCGCAATCCGTGTGACAACGGCTTTGCGATCATGTCCACGATCTCAAGGATAAAGTTGAACCAGTACATGCTCCAGTGCGGAATCGGGTGCGTGAACAGTCCGGCTCCAAACTTGAAGGGTCCCTTGATCTTAAAGTTGTAATAGAGAACCAGCACAAACACACCAAAAGACATACCCAGGGTCGCATTGGGATCGGTGGTTGCAACGACTTTAAAATAGGGCACGCCTGCCAGCTGCGCCGCGTGGGGAATAAAGTCAACGGGAATCAGGTCCATCAGGTTCATCAGGAAAACCCAGACGAGTATGGTCAGTGACAATGGACCTATAATCGCGTTGGGCCGTGTACCAAACACCTGAGTAACATTGTCCTCGACAAATTCGACGGCTATTTCACACAAATTCTGAAGGGTTCCGGGAACGCCGGTCGTGGCTTTTCTAGCTGCCGCCATGAAGATGAAGAGAAAGACAAAACCCAGTGTCAATGACCAGAACATGGTATCGACATTAATCGACCAAAAACCCATTTCCGCCAGATCCTCGGCGCCATGGGCAAATCCCCAGTGGCCATCCGCAAATTGACCGTAGGTCAGATTGGTCAGATGGTGTTGAATGTACTGATCTGATGTAAGCGTATCGCCTGTCATTACTTCCTTAACCTAACTGCTTATGCCTTTGCGGTACCGGTTGCGCAGCCGATTGGCCTGGGCCACTGGTACCACCAGAAAAATAAATTGGGTTCCGATAAATGTCCCAAAGAAAAACAGGACGTTTAGTCGTTCAACCAGCACAAAAGTCGCAATAAAAAGCGTCACACTCAACGATAATCTGACCAATTCGGCCGTCACCGCCTGTTTCAAACCGGAATCATCCCCAACCGGCAGTTTATTGTATCGCCGCAGCAGTATATAGGCGGGTAAAAGACTTATTGCGCCACCTAACAATGCAGAATACGCAGCAACCAACCCAAAAAAGCAACTTAATACGCCAATCGCCAAAGTCGATAAAAACTGGACAAATACTATTCGCTCGAGCGGGGATTCAATTTGACCGAATCGCTTGGAAAGCACCGAAAACAAAGCCTCAATCACCCCATCCTTCGCGGGGGCAGAGTATAGAGATTAAAGGATATCCATTCAACTTGAGGGAGCAGAAAAAACCACCTTTTTCACTGATATCGACGCCCCATTACTCCAACTCTCCAAAGTGATGGAGGATACCATCCAGCTCATCCAGGCTATTGTACGGGATGATGAGCTTGCCCTTGCCTTTGCTGCTGTGGTTAATCTGCACAGGTTGGCCAAACTTTGAGGACAACTGATCCTGCAGGTGACGGGTATCAGCATCCAGTTTGACGGGCTGCCTGACTGGCTGGCTGGCCTTTCTCCCCAGTTGCCTGACCAATGCCTCTGCCTGCCGCACATTCAGTTGTTTTGCGACGATTTCCCGGGCAACTCGTTCCTGGCTATCATCTTCCAGCGTGAGCAGTGTTCGCGCGTGCCCCATTTCAAGATCACCGGCGATCAACATACGCGCCACGGCGGGTGCCAGATTCGCTAACCGAAGGCTGTTGGTAACGGCCGTTCGGCTTCTGCCGACCGCTTCGGCAACCTGGGCGTGGGTTAGCCCGAATTCCTCTACCAGCCTGTGCAGAGCCTGGGATTCTTCCCAGGGATTCAAATCCTCGCGTTGAATATTTTCGATGAGCGACATGGCCAGCACAGCCTCGTCATCGGCGCGACGAATCACCGCCGGTACTTTTTCAAGGCCAGCCAGTTGCGCTGCTCGCCAACGGCGCTCCCCGGCAATCAGCTCAAAGTGATCTTCCTGAATTTTCCGCACCACCACCGGCTGAATAATTCCATGAACCCCGATCGAAGCTGCAAGCTCAGCCAGGCCCTGTTCGTCAAACTCCTTGCGTGGCTGGTATTTACCCGGCCTGACCCATTCGATAGGAATCTCAGTCAGCTCGCTTTGCGTAGTTTGTTTGGATTGTGGTCCCAGCAACGCCTCAAGACCCCGGCCAAGACCTCTTTTTTTAGCTGCCATCCCGGCCTCCCTGATCGATACGCACTGCCGGATGTCGACGAACCACTTCTCCCGCCAGTGCCAGATAAGCCTGCGCCCCTCGCGATTGCCGGTCGTAATAGAGAATCGGTACACCGTAACTGGGCGCTTCGGCCAGGCGTACATTTCGAGGAATAACGGTTCGGTACACCTTGTCACCAAAGTGTTCCGTCAGCTGTTTGGAGACATCCAGGGTCAAACTGTTTCTTGGATCGTACATGGTGCGGATAATGCCCTCGATATGCAGCCCTGGATTGAGGTTGCCGGTAATCCAGCCGATCGTGTTGACCAGCGCGGACAGTCCTTCCAGCGCATAGTACTCACATTGCATTGGAATCACGACCCCATCAGCGGCAACCAGAGCGTTTAGCGTGAGCAGGCTCAGTGATGGCGGGCAGTCAATAATAATATAGTCGAAGCGATCACGAACTTCGGTAAACGCGCTTTTCAGTCGAAACTCGCGCTCCGGCATTTCCAATAGTTCGATCTCAGCACCAGTGAGTTCAGCGTTTGCGGCCAGCAGATAATAACCCGCTGCTTCTGCATTAATGATGGCCTCGCTGATTGGCAGCCGATCCACCAACACATCGTAGCTGGAGGCTTCGACATCGGCCTTATCGATGCCACTGCCCATCGTTGCATTCCCCTGGGGATCCATGTCTACGAGCAGTACTTCTCGTTTCATGGCCGCGAGCGAAGCTGCGAGATTCACTGTTGTCGTGGTCTTGCCGACCCCGCCTTTTTGATTCGCTACCGCCAGCACGATACTCATGCGTCGACAGGACCCGTTCGGCACGAGGGGAGTCGATGCAGCTCAACCACTGATCGCCGGGCGTCGAGCAAAGGTACCGCCAACTCAATCACCCGGGTGACCACCAGGCCGGAATCTGCCGCCGCCAGTTCATCCTGTGAGCCTTTCATGGCGAGCACATTGCCATCCTGTCTCACCAGATGCGCAACCAGCCTGGACAGTTTCGGCAAGGGCGCAAATGCCCGACAAAGTACATGATCGAACGTCGCTTGATCGTATTCCTGCACTCGTCCCTGGTGAACTGTGACATTATCCAGACCCAGCGCAATGCTGGCCTGGGTGATAAAGCGGGTTTTTTTGCCGTTTGAGTCGAGCAACAGAAAGTGTTTGTCAGGATAGAGAATTGCCAGCGGAATCCCCGGTAGCCCTGCTCCGCTGCCGACGTCGATGATATCACTCCCGGTCAGATAAGGCGCCAGTACGAGCGAATCCATCAAGTGGCGAGCAACCATTTCTTCAATGGAGCGTACCCCGGTCAGGTTAAAGGTGTGGTTCCAGCGAGCCAGTCGGGTGAGAAAAAGATGCGACAGATCGTTAAAACGCTCGTCTGTGGTAAAGGGCAATTGAGCCAGCCCACGCTTGATCAACTGCCTGACAGGCATCAGGCGAGCTTTTTTGTGGCTGCATTCGGGTTTTGCTTCGTTTGCCTTACCATTCCAGCGGCTTGCTGTTTTTTCAAATAGATGAGCAGCAGTGAGATTGCTGCCGGTGTTATGCCAGAAATTCTACCGGCCTGACCGATCGTCGCCGGTCTGACCTGCTGTAATTTCTGACTCACCTCATTGGACAATCCATGAATCGCCAGGTAGTCGATGTCATCCGGAATCGCGAGGTTGTGTTGCGCCTGTACCCGATCTATCTCTCCCTGTTGCCGGGCTATGTATCCTTCATATTTACAGTCAATTTCTATTTGTTCCTGAACTTCAACCGCCGGTGCGTCCATATCTGCCGCAGTTAGCAGTGCGCCGATGGCCACGTCTGGTCTGCGCAGCAGATCGATTAAACTGTATTCCCTGGCCATGTCCTGGCCCAAAAGCTGTTCTATCCTGCTATCACCACGCTGCACAAAAGTGCTGGTCATTCTGCCAGCCCAATCGGTGATCGCATCCTGCTTGCGATTAAACTTCGCCCATCGGACTTCGTCCACCAGTCCCAGTTCCCGGCCCATGGGGGTTAGTCGGCGGTCTGCATTGTCCTGCCTGAGAATCAAACGATACTCTGCCCTACTGGTGAATATACGATACGGCTCTTTGGTTCCCATTGTGATCAAATCATCAATCAATACGCCGATGTAGGCTTCATTTCGTCCGGGACACCATCCGGATTCACCACGGGCCTGCCTTGCTGCATTCAAACCGGCGATTAGTCCCTGTGCTGCGGCTTCCTCATAACCAGTCGTGCCATTGATCTGGCCGGCAAAATAGAGTCCCTTCAAGTGCCGGGTTTCCAGGGTGGATTTGAGGTCACGGGGTTCGAAATAGTCGTACTCAATTGCGTAACCCGGCCTCGTGATATGCGCATTTTCAAATCCTTTGATGGATCTCACCAGCGCTACCTGAACGTCGAACGGCAAACTTGTGGAAATACCGTTGGGATACAGTTCAGTTGTTCCCAGACCTTCCGGTTCGATAAATATCTGGTGCGAGTTCTTTTCTGCGAAACGAACGACCTTATCTTCGATTGACGGGCAGTAACGTGGTCCAACTCCGTCTATTTCTCCGGTATACAGCGGAGATCGATCCAGGCCAGCCCGGATCAGCTCGTGGGTAACCGGGTTGGTATGAGTGATAAAACAGGATACCTGCTGCGGATGAACGTCAATTGTGGACAGGTATGACATGACCGGTCGAGGCTCATCGCCTGGTTGTTCTTCCAGATCAGTGAAGTCCACAGTTTTACCGTCAATGCGCGGCGGTGTACCGGTCTTAAGCCGGTCAACATTGAACGGCATCTCCCGCAATCTATCCGCCAGCCTGTTAGCTGCCGCATCCCCCGCACGACCACCCTGCCGCTTATCCATGCCGACGTGAATCAGGCCACCGAGGAACGTGCCCACGGTCAGTACCACGGTGGCTGCCGAAAATCGCAAGCCCATGTCGGTGACAATACCCGTTACCGTGTCGCCCTCAACAATCAAATCATCGACAGACTGCTGAAAGATACTCAGGTTTTGCTGGTTCTCCAGCGCGCCACGGACAAAGGCTTTGTACCGCTGCCTGTCTGCCTGCGCTCGAGTCGCCCGAACTGCGGGGCCTTTTCGACCATTGAGGATGCGAAAATGGATGCCTGCATAGTCAGCAGCCAGTGCCATCACACCCCCCAGCGCGTCTATTTCCTTAACCAGATGGCTTTTACCAATTCCACCGATCGCCGGATTACACGACATCTGACCAAGCGTCTCGATGTTCTGGGTAATCAGTAACGTACGCGCACCGCTGCGAGCGGCGGCCAATGCGGCTTCCGTACCGGCGTGTCCGCCGCCCACTACTATGACATCAAAATCTGCTTGCATGGCCTCCAAAAACCGTCCCGCCAATCTACCCGGACCGCCAGTATACGGTTGCGGGACTTATTGTCCATGAATCGCCGGGTTTTCCCCGATGGTAGTGATCACCATCAGTCTACTTCCCAATACAGAAACTGGAAAAAATTCTGCCCAGCAGTTCATCACTGGTTACCGTGCCGGTAATTTCCCCCAGGGCCTGCTGGCAAATCTTCAATTCCTCAGCCAGGAGTTCTCCGGCATTTTGATCCAGCAGCCTTGCTCTACCGGTCAATACTGCATCGTTGGCTTGCCGGAGCGCATGCACGTGCCTGGTTCTGGCGATAAAGCTACCTTCCTGGTTGGCCGAATACCCCAGCGCTTCTTTAAGGTGAGCGCGCAAAACATCGACCCCCTGACCAGTTTTGGCTGACAGGGGTATCCAGTTTTTAGGCAATGGTTGCAGTTCAGTTTCCCAGGTATCTGCCAGGTCAATTTTATTTAAAACAATAGTCGTTGGTATTTCCAAAGGGACTTCAGCGCTTAGCGCATCAAGCGTTGTGCGCAGATGACCCTGATGAGCTTCGCAGTCAATAATCAGTATCAGATGATCCGCTTTTGAAATTTCAGCCAGCGCCCTGCGAACACCTTCCTGCTCGATCTGGTCATGCGTTTCCCGTAGTCCTGCCGTGTCAATCAACCTGAGAGGCAATCCGTCGAGATGCAGATAGTCGTCTATGACGTCCCGGGTAGTTCCTGGAATATCCGTGACAATAGACAACTCTTTACCTGTCAAATTATTGAGCAAACTTGATTTCCCGGCGTTCGGCCGACCTACCAGAACCAGGCTCACGCCTTCTCTCAACATTGAACCCTGAACGGCTCCTTTTAACAGATCATTGAATTCTTCAATTATCGACTTGAGCATCGCCTCAACCCGCTCGTCAGAGAGAAAATCTATTTCTTCCTCGGGAAAATCTATGGCTGCTTCGACGAACATACGCAGTCGAGTCACTTGTTCGACCAGCGTATGGATTCTTTTTGAAAACTCTCCCTGAAGAGAGCGAACAGCACTCTTTGCTGCCGCGCTACTCGCGCTGTCAATCAGGTCAGCAATTGCCTCTGCCTGAGACAAATCCATCTTGTCATTTAAAAAAGCCCGCTCACTGAACTCACCGGGTCTGGCGAGTCGAGCACCTAACTGCAGGCACCGTTCAATTAACATTGTCATCACGAAAGGACCGCCATGTCCCTGTAGCTCAAGAACGTCTTCACCGGTAAATGATGCAGGTCCCGGGAAATAAATCACCAATCCCTGATCAATGGTCTGATCATCCTTATCAGTGAATTGGGTATAAGTCGCGAAACGCGGTTTGGGAAGTTGACCAACAAGGGCTTTCGCAATTTCTGGCACAGCAGGTCCAGATAGTCTGACAATGCCAATACCACCTTTGCCCGGCGGTGTTGCTTGCGCAACAATAGTACTATTGCTTATCACTGTTTTTGAAGACTCGAATACGGTCGGTGTTTTAACCTCGTATCATGTTCCTTTGTCGATCTGTCGGGTGACATACCACTGCTGTAATACAGACAGGATGTTGTTGACCAGCCAGTAGAGAACAAGACCCGAAGGAAACCAGAGAAAGAAAAATGTAAACATGATTGGCATCATTTTGAAGACTTTCGCCTGAACCGGATCTGGTGGTTCCGGCTGCATCATTTGCGTCAGGAACATTGATCCACCCATCAGGATCGGTAGCACGAAGTAAGGATCCATAACCGACAAGTCATTAATCCATAGCGCAAAAGGAGCCTGACGAAGCTCAACACTTTCCATGAGCGTCCAGTAAAGTGCCAGAAAAACAGGCATTTGCAACAGAATAGGCAGACAGCCGCCTAACGGATTTGCTCCTTCTTTCTTGTACAACTCCATCATGGCCTGAGAGAACTGTTGTTTGTCGTCGCCAAATCGTTCCTTCAAACGAGCCATCTCTGGTTGCAGCTTTCGCATTTTTGCCATTGATTTGAAGCTCGCTGCTGACAAGGGGTAAAGCAATGTTTTAACGATCACTGTCAGCAGAATAATGGCCACTCCCCAGTTTCCAAATATGCTGTGGATGAACGTCAGCAGGTGGAACAAGGGTTGCGCCAGCCACCAGAGAAAACCATAGTCGACCGTCAGATCCAGGCCTTCCGCTATCTCCTCCAGACGATACTGATCTTTGGGGCCAACATAAAATTGCGCCCCTGTTACCAGCGTTTGTCCAACCGGGATAGTCAGCAGTGGTGAGGTAAATCCAAGCAGATAAATATCCTGGTCAGCCAGTTTTCTGGCCTGGTAGGTATATTCACGTCCCTTCTCTGGAACCCACGCGCTTACGAAGTAGTGCTGGACCATAGCGATATAGCCACCATCTACTTTCTCTTTGAACGGTTCTTCCTCGATATCCTCAAAGCTTAACTTTTTGTAAAGCTCGTCTTTCGCCCTGGTTGCTCCACCGACATAGGGCTTTAACCCCATACTGTTCACTTCCTCATCGGCGGGTGGCTGGCCGTCGCGCTTAATCTGCGAGAAAAACGCTACTGTTGCCTGTCCATCTGACTTGTTGTCGATTTCATAATTGACGTCAACCAGATAATCAGCTCTTCGCAATGAGAAACGCTTTCTCACCGTAAGTCCCTGGTGAGAATCGAGAGTCAGAACAACAGACAATTCATCCGCCGTACCCATCTCAAATCGACTCGCCGACGACCGAAAGACGGGGCGATTTCCCGATTTGTCGATACCATTTGGGCCAATAAGACCACTTTGGGCACTGTAGCCATTCCTGGGGCTTACCAGCTGAAAAGGTATGAGGGGAGTCGCCAGATCGGCTGGATATTTAGGCAGGGTAACACTCGTGATATCCCCTCCACGCAGATCGATAGTTAAATCAAGCACATCTGTGACGACATGAATGAAAAGGTCTTCGCTAAGCACTGCTTCCTGCCTGGATACGATCGGTCGATCTTCAATAACCGGAACAATATCCCCCTCGACTGAGGGCGTAACCGGGACGGGCAAAAGCGAATCTGGTTGGGTTGAATCCTGGTTAACAACGGCAGGTTCTGCAGGCCTGGCTGAGTTACTACCGTAGTCATCATTCCACGCCAGCACCAACATATAGGCAGTCACCGCCAGGCCGAAAATTATTGCTATACGTTGGATGTCCATTATTCGCCTGGGGTATAAATTTGGGGCGTTGAACCAGCATGCTCCGGGACCAGATCAACTCCACCCTCATGGAATGGATGGCACTTACTCACCCGGGAAACTGATAGTCGCAGACCTTTTACCACACCATGTTTTTCAATCGCTTCAATCGCATAGTGTGAACAACTTGGGTAGAAACGACAGCGCTGACCCAGCAATCCGCTTAGAGTAGCCTGATAGAGCCAGATGAGTTTTATCAAAATGGGTTTCACGCCTTCAATCTCTCGTCGGATGCCGTAATCTCTGCAAAAAACTGGAATAGCAGACTGAGTACCTGATGATTAGAACGTTCATTAACCCTGGACCTCGTTAGCACAAGTATATCGATAGCAGGTAATTCTGTTAGCCGAAAAGCTTCTCTGATTAAACGCTTCAGTCGATTGCGTTGATTGGCGGCTGGTGTAATTTTTTTACTGACGACCATACCCAATCTGCTGCTGCCAAGGTCGTTTCTGCGCGCAAGCATGAGAAATTCCGGCTTGCTAAGTCGAAGCTGGTTATGTTTGAAAACAGCGTCAAATTCTTGTGAAACGGTAAGTCTTTTTGAGGCAGGAAAGGAGTGATCGGCCATAGGAAATTGCCGGTCATGGCTTCACGTTATGCAGAGAGTTCTTTACGGCCTTTGGCTCGACGTCGCTTCAAAACCAATCGACCTGCCTTGGTCGACATACGCGCGCGAAAACCGTGAGTTCTCTTTCTTTTTAGGACACTAGGTTGAAAAGTTCTCTTCATTTCAAGTTCCGGGCTGATTGGGGCAAAAAAGAGCGGGGATTCTAATGAAGAAGCGATCCACAGTCAATTACAATGATTAGCACCTGGCCCAAACCCGGATCCCAGCTTTGTTTCCTGGACCTCTGGGTGGCGCCTGCTCTAATAAAAAGATTTACATATATATAAAACCTATTATTACTATTTTTACTAAGGACCCGGAAACTGTGGACTGCTCACTTTTCATCATTGATTTCAATGGCTTGAGCGAGACTAAACCAGGGTAGTGGACTGTGAGTTAAACAGCCGCTTTATGTTAACAAGCTGAGTGTAAAACAGGTTCTTATACACAGGCAGAATTATGGTTGGAGTCTTATTGGTGTTATGCACAGGTTACCCACAGGATAACCACGATTTGTTGTACTGAAATAATATAAATTGTTGAAAAATAAAAAGAATTTTTCGATTTATTTCTTTCCCAAAGCTTGGCTTGTGGCGGCCAATGGAGTTAGTATTCGTTGCTGAATGACGGATAGGCCCTTGACTAAATGTCACGCTCGAAACCCCGTTTGAGCAGATCATTTTATCGTGGATTCAAGCATCTAAAACTTCGTCCAATTGTTTTTCATCGGTCGTCGATAGAAATTGTAGCAACACTTTACGAGTAACACCTGAAAAATGGGCCGAAGACAGTAGTGACATTCCAGCAAAAACCTAACAATAATACGGCGAGGGAAAGTTCTGTGGGGGCGACGATCTGGC
This sequence comes from Gammaproteobacteria bacterium, assembly GCA_021773555.1. GTDB lineage: Bacteria > Pseudomonadota > Gammaproteobacteria > Pseudomonadales > Azotimanducaceae. Next base: position 29,959 of record JAJFKA010000081.1, on the reverse strand, counting down.
AAAAGTGCCTGAATACTCTCGAAGATGAATTGTCTTCACAACAATACAACACCTGGATTAAACCATTACAAGTCATCGCCGGAGAGTCAGGGATCACCCTGCTGGCGCCGAACAAGTACATAAAGGACCGTGTCAGTGCGCAGTTTTTGGCGCGTATTAGAGAGTTATTTAAAGCCGACGGTTCCAGAGAGGTCAGTCTTGAGATTGGCAGCAACCATAAGCTTCGGGTCAACAATACTGACAGCCAGTCAACTTCCGTGAACACCCTGGCCGCGAGGGAAAATTTCTATCCGTTGCTGGAACTGAACAAAGACTTCACCTTCGACTCTTTTGTTGAAGGAAGTTCGAACGAAATGGCGCGGGCGGCTGCGGTCCAGGTATCAGAGAATATTGGGGGCACGTCCTATAATCCACTGCTGCTTTATGGTGGTGTTGGGCTCGGAAAGACCCATCTGATGCACGCTGTGGGTAATTCCATCGTGGAGCGACATCCGCAACTTAAGGTCGCGTACATGTACTCTCAGCGATTTATGGAAGATATGGTCCGCGCGATTGAGCATGGCACCATGTCCGACTTTACCCAGTATTATCGTTCAGTTGATGTCCTGTTGATGGACGATATTCAGTTTCTCGCCAAAGGCTCAAAAAGCCAGGAGGAATTCTTCCATGTTTTCAATAGGTTGCAGGAGAATTCCCGACAAATAGTGTTGACCTGCGATCGTTATCCGAAGGAAATACAGGGCCTGGAAGAACGTCTTGAAAGCCGTTTTGTCTGGGGTATGACGGCAGCGGTAGAACCTCCCGAACTGGAAACCCGGGTGGCGATTCTGATGAAAAAGGCGGAGATAGAGCAGACATTTCTCGCCCACGACGCGGCTTTCTTTATCGCTGAACGAATTCGCTCTAACGTAAGGGAACTGGAGGGCGCGCTCAAGCGTGTCATTGCGCATGCCAGATTCACAAGCAGGGAAATCAGTATCGAACTGGTACGTGAGTCTCTCCGAGACCTGATCGCTATCCAGGACCGGCAGGTAGGGATAGACAACATTCAAAAGACGGTTGCGGACTACTATAAAATCAGAATTGGCGACCTTCATTCAAAGCGCCGCAATCGCTCAGTGGCGCGCCCTCGGCAGGTCGCGATGGCGCTCGCTAAAGTGCTGACAAATCATAGTCTGCCAGAGATTGGTGATGCCTTCGGTGGGCGTGATCACACCACCGTACTCCATGCTTGTCGTAAGGTTGAGGAGCTTCGGGAGAGCAACAGTGATATTCGCGAGGACTACCGTAACCTGTTGCGTTTACTGACAAGCTGAGAGGCTTTCATCGGACCATTTTTGAGAACCAGGCAAATCGGCAGATCGTTCACCAAAAGACTCGTCCCAACTACCATTCACTAGAGAACTGGGTGCTCTATGAAATTCTCAATTGATCGTGAAGCACTCCTGGATCTGCTCCAGGCTGTAACGAATGTAGTCGAACGCAGACAGACTCTGCCGGTGCTGTCTAATTTGCTGCTTGTTGTGGAAAGTGGTCGCTTGTCACTGACGGGGACTGACCAGGAGGTAGAGCTTCGTGGCGAAACATCGGAGGTCAGTTGCGAGCAGCCGGGTGAAGTGACGGTACCGGCCAGGAAACTCCTCGATATCTGCAGAAGCTTGCCGGAGCGTGCAAGCATCGCTTTTCACCTGGACGGTAACAGGCTGGTCGTGGGTAGCGGCCGATTTAAATCTCACCTCGCAACCTTGCCAGCAGAAGATTTTCCCAGCGTGGTAATCGGACAGGTAGCTGTTGAAATCTCCCTGGCGGCGAAAGTACTAATTGGTTTGCTGGAAAAAACCAGCTTTGCCATGGCCCAGCAGGACGTCAGGTACTTCTTCAACGGATTGCTGATCGAAACCGCAGACGGTGAGCTGAGATTTGTTGCCACTAATGGGCAGAGATTGGGTACCAGTCGCTACACAGAGCTAGAAGCGGATCCGGGTTCCCATCAGTTTATCGTGCCGCGTAAGGGCGTCAGCGAACTGATCCGTATCATTCCGGACGATGACGCTGTGACCGTCACCCTCCGGTTTTCACAAAACCATCTTCAGGTCGCGTGCGCGCGAGTTGTATTGACGACCAAGCTGATTGACGCCACCTATCCAGACTATCAGCGCGCGATACCGGAAGCGGGTGATAAGGTGCTGGAAGGTGATCGTACCGAGATCAAGGAAGCACTGGGCCGAACCGCAATTCTATCCAATGAAATGTACCGCAATGTCAGATTGCTGGTGGAAGCAGGGAAGCTGGAAATGCATTCTAACAATCCACTTCAGGAGGAAGCAGAAGAAGCTGTTAATGCCGTATACGATGGCGAGCGCCTGGAGATCGGTTTTAATGTGGGTTACCTGATAGATGCGCTGTCGGCGATGCGCGGATCCCGGGTACGCATGGTCTTCAGTGATGCAAATAACGCGTGTTTATTGACCGACCCCGATGATATAAACTCCCGATATGTCATCAGTCCCATGATACTGTAACTGTCTCATGGTAGATGTAAGCGCTCACTAACGTGCCTTTGACAACGGTGTCTCTATGAAATTTTCTCTCAATCGTGAAGCTTTGCTTCGCCCCCTGCAGCAGGTATCCGGCGTGGTCGAGCGCAGGCAAACCCTGCCGGTACTTGCGAATGTCCTGCTTCAGGTAAGCACCGACCAATTGTCGATGACTGGCACGGATCTGGAAGTTGAACTGGTTGGCAGGGTACCGCTGACCGGCGCCGAGGCCGGGGACATCACGGTTCCCGCCAGGAAGTTAATGGATATCTGCAGGGAGATTCCAGATAAAGCGGAGATTGATTTTGAACTTTCAGGATCAAGGCTGGAGATCCGCTCCGGTCGTTTCCGGTCAACCTTGTCAACTCTACCGGCGGTTGATTTTCCCTCTGTTGACCGGGCGGCCGTCGAATTGTCCTCGAGTTTTGACAGCAAGGCGTTTAAAAAACTGCTGGATAGCACCAGTTTTGCGATGGCGCAGCAGGATGTCCGCTACTTCCTCAACGGTATGCTGATAGAGGTCGGAGAAGGTATGGTTAAATCCGTTGCGACGGATGGTCATCGGCTGGCAATGAGCCAGCAGACGGCGAATACAACGAATGAGGGCGTGAAACAGGTGATAGTTCCCCGTAAGGGAGTACTGGAACTGCAGCGGTTGCTAAATGAGTTAGAGGGTGACGTTGATATCGCGATTGGCGCAAATCATCTGTGCGCCTCTTCAGCCGAATACACGCTAACTACCAAACTGGTAGATGGTCGATTTCCCGAATATGAAAGGGTGATCCCGAAAAATGGCGACAAGATTGTATACGCTGATCGGCAGGAGTTACGTCAGGCGCTGAACAGAACCGCGATCCTGTCAAACGAGAAGTTTAGAGGAATCCGGGTCAACTTTAGCAAGGGCGTGATTCAGCTGTCTGCAAACAATCCTGAACAGGAAGAGGCGGAAGAAACTGTTTCCGTCGAGTATGACGGTGAAAGTCTGGAAATAGGCTTCAACGTCAGCTACCTTCAGGATGTCCTGGGTATTCTTGAGAGCGATAAAGTTCGCTTAACGGTCCACGACGCCAACAGCAGTGCGCTCGTAGAGAATCCAGATGACGAAGATTCGGTTTATGTGGTCATGCCCATGAAGCTATGAGTCTGACGCGACTCGAAATTGCCCATGTGCGAAACATTACACAGGCAGAAGTCGCGCTGATCCCGGGAGTTAATCTGCTGTTTGGCGAAAATGGAAGTGGCAAGACCAGTGTTCTTGAAGCCGTCTACTGTTTGGGGTCTGCGAGAACCTATCGGAATAATAGCGTCAATCCCTTGATTTCAACGAATCATCCCTCGTGCCTCGTCCGCGGTACTGTACAAGCCGAATCCGGAAACCACAACATTGGGGTGTCCCGGAGCAGAGATGGTAATCGTGAGATTCGAGTGGACGGACAAGCCGTGAAGAAGGCCACCGAGCTCGCAGCGCTGTTACCGACGCTTATTATCGGCCCTGATACCGTGAATCTGCTGTTAGGACCACCGTCGATACGCCGCAGGTTTCTAAACTGGGGAGTGTTTCACGTGGAACCTTCATTTACGGCAACCTGGAATGACGCAAATCGTTGCCTGCGACAAAGAAATGAATTGCTGCGTCGGGGAGCGGGCGATGCGGAACTGGCACCATGGACCCGTTCATTGGTGAGCCATGCCGAGTTGCTTGACCAGTTGCGAGAAGGTTACATGGAACGCTATGTGCCACTGTTTCAGGCGTTATGCCAGGATCTGATGGAGTTGCAGCAGGTCACCTGCGAATATCGCAAAGGCTGGGGAAATGAAAAATCTCTCACCGAGGATTATGAGGCGGATTTGTCCCTTGATAGAAAAAGAGGTTATACACAGCGGGGTTTCCAGCGCGCAGATGTTAGAATCAGGGTCGCCGGAGAAGCGGCCGCAGAGGTCTGCTCGAGAGGCGAGCTTAAGCTGATTGCCTGGGCGCTGACACTTGCCCAGGGAAACCTGCTGGATGACTACAGTAAAGACAAGTTGATCTACCTTGTGGATGATATGGCCTCAGAGTTGGATGCACGGCATCAGCAAATGATATGCAAACATCTGGTGGCGACAGGCAACCAGGTTATTGCGACAGGAATTGACAGAGAGAATCTGGAACGCACGTGGCACGCGGATCAACCTGGATTGTTTCACGTGGAACATGGATCGGTTACGGCCGAGGAGAGTATGAATGACAGATGACAGACACTATGACTCCACCAGCATCACTGTGCTGAAAGGGCTGGATGCAGTAAGAAAGCGGCCAGGCATGTATATCGGTGATACCGACGATGGCACCGGATTACATCATATGGTGCAGGAGCTGGTTGACAATGCGATTGACGAAGCACTGGAAGGATACTGCTCCAACATTGGCGTCATCATCCATCCTGATGAGTCCGTAACCGTGACCGATGACGGCAGGGGAATCCCCACCGACATGCACGAGGAAGGGAAGTCCGCCGCAGAAGTGATCATGACTGTCCTGCATGCGGGCGGCAAATTCGACGACAGTAATTACAAGGTATCCGGCGGACTACATGGAGTGGGTGTATCCGTCGTTAACGCCCTGTCTTCTGAACTCAGCCTGACCATCTGGCGAGACGGTAAGGTCTGGGAGCAGGTCTATCACGATGGGGTACCGGATGAACCGCTGGCGTCCGTCGGTACGACCAGTCAAACCGGTACAAAGTGCCGCTTTAAGCCATCTCCAGAGACCTTCACGAATATTGAGTTTCATTACGACATCCTTGCCAAGCGCCTGCGGGAGCTGTCTTTTCTTAATTCAGGCATAGGTATTACGCTGACAGACGAGCGCACCGGCAAAACCGAGAAATTTATGTATGAGGGCGGGCTGCGAACGTTCGTCGAATATCTGAACCAGAACAAGGCACCGTTAAACAACATCTTCCATTTCCAGGTGGACCGTGAAGATGGGGTAGGCGTTGAAGTTGCATTGCAGTGGAATGACTCTTATCAGGAAACACTTTTCGCCTATACCAACAATATTCCACAAAATGACGGCGGCACACACTTACAGGGATTTAGAGCCGCACTAACCCGTACCCTGAACGGTTATATCGAAAGAGAGGGGCTCGGCAAGAAAGCCCAGACCAACACCACGGGAGATGATGCCCGGGAAGGATTGACGGCCATTATTTCAGTTAAGGTTCCCGACCCGAAATTCTCCTCGCAGACCAAGGATAAACTGGTCTCTTCAGAAGTTAAGGCCGCGGTAGAGCAGGAAATGGGGAAATTTTTCACCAATTACCTGCTGGAAAATCCGCAGGAAGCCAGGGCGATCGTGCAGAAAATGATTGATGCGGCAAGAGCCAGAGAGGCGGCTCGTAAGGCGCGCGAGATGACACGCAGAAAAGGCGCGCTGGACATCGCAGGTCTGCCGGGAAAGTTAGCCGACTGTCAGGAGAAAGACCCGGCTGCCTCGGAGCTGTATCTCGTGGAGGGTGACTCAGCAGGTGGATCAGCCAAACAGGGCAGGGACCGGAAGTACCAGGCGATTTTACCGTTGAAAGGTAAAATACTGAACGTGGAAAAGGCGCGGTTCGACAAAATGCTGTCATCAGCCGAGGTTGGAAACCTGATTACAGCGCTCGGTTGCGGGATAGGACGAGATGAATTTGACGCGGACAAGCTTCGTTACCACCGCATCATCATTATGACTGATGCAGATGTTGATGGGGCCCATATCAAAACCCTGCTACTGACCTTTTTCTTCCGTCATATGCCGGAACTGATAGAGCGCGGCCATGTACTGATCGCACAGCCACCGCTTTACAAGGTGAAACGGGGCAAGTCAGAGAAATATATTAAGGACGAAGACGAGCTGACTGAATACGTGCTGGAACTGGCGCTGGACGACGCCTCAATTGTTCCCTCAGAGGGTGCAGAGCCGATTGTTGGTGATGATCTCCGCGGATTAGCTGAAAGTTACTACAAGACCCTTGGCAGTATGCGTCGACTGGAACGGGTCTATCCCTTGATTGTACTGGAGCAGTTGATAGACCTGCCGAGATTGACTGTCGATGAACTTGCAGATGAGGCTGCAGTGCAAGCCTGGACTGATCTAATGGCGGAAAGGGTGCAGATTTTCAACAGTCAGCGAATCCAGTACGACCTCGATGTCATTGAAAACCAGGAACGACATCTGTTCTATCCCCGGGTCACGGTGACAAATCATGGTGTTGAGCGGGTATTTGAGTTGGCGCGGGACTTCTTTATGTCGTCGGACTACCGTGAATTTGCTGATTTTGCGGAAGTCATGAACAGTGTTGTGACCGGCACCGGCAGGGTATTCAAAGGGGAAAAGTCTGAAGAGGTGGTATCACTCAAATCAGCCCTGGAATGGTTGCAGAATGAGGCGACACGCGGTCAGTCGCGACAACGGTTCAAAGGCCTGGGTGAAATGAATCCCTCGCAACTCTGGGAGACGACCATGGACCCGCGGTATCGAACCATGCTCAGAGTCAGCGTTGAGGATGCCATTGCCGCGGACCAGATCTTCAATACCTTAATGGGGGACCAGGTAGAACCTCGCCGGGAGTTTATTGAGCAGAATGCACTCGCAGTGGCGAACCTTGATATCTAACCGGCCACCTGTTCTCATAACCTATTGATTTATAATGATATTTCTTCGTTCGCGAAGGCAAATAGATCATCATAGACGGAAACCAGATCGGGTCGAAGACGATGAGTTTCCGCGCCGTTTCCTGAGAGCACCAGCACTGGGCGGCAACCTGCAGCCTCACCCGCACGCAGATCTTTAAGGGAATCTCCGACGAAGGCAGTGTGCGCAGGGTTCGCCCCGGTTAAATCCAGGATCGCATTGAGCATGCCGGGTTCTGGCTTGCGACAGGGACAATGGTCGTTCGGGCGATGTGGACAGAATTCGATTCCGGAAATCAATCCTCCAGCATCGATCACCAGACGTTTCATTTTCTCATGGATAGCGCCGAGCGCGTCCAGGCTAAAAATATCCCGTCCGACACCGGCCTGGTTTGTGGCCACATAAATCTTAATGCCATTTTTGTGCAGCAATGAGATCGCCTCAAGGCTGCCGGGGATCGGCGTCCATTCCTCCGGTGATTTGATGTAATTAACAGAGTCCTGGTTAATGACCCCGTCGCGATCCAGGATGACGACCCGAACATTGCGTATTTCCGTCATGTCGCAATCAGGTTTGCAAAAGTGAAAAGTCAGCAACCTCGAGGAACAGTGATCGAAGTGCGAGGAGCATCATCAACCTGTTATGCTGGAGCGCCTGATCCTCTGACATCACCATGACATCATCGAAGTATTGGTCGATGAATACCTGCAGGTCAGCCAGCTTCTCGAATTTCTCTTTGTAACTGTTCTGCCCGGTGGTGAAGGCTTCCTGGACCAGGTGAATTTGTTCGGCAAGTCTGGATTCCGCCGTTTCGCAGAAAAGTGCTGGATCGATCGAGCCGGTCTTTACATCCAGTTTTTTGAGGATGTTACTGACGCGCTTGTTTGCGGCAATCAGACCTGGTGCAAGTTCATGTTCCCGAAACTGCTGGACGGACCTTATTCTGCCGTCTGCTTCAAGCAAGCTGGTGATACCCGCGGCGCTGTTGCGGACTGCATTGAAGACGTCGAGCGGCACATTTTGTTCAGTGTACCAGCCTGATAGCCGGTCAAGGATATAGTCCTTAACGCCCTCGGTCGAAAATTCGCTCTTGTAAAGTCCCGCAGCATGATCGAGCGCCTCGCCTAAATCGATGTCGATCTGGTTTTCAATACAGATCCTGGTAATGCCAAGTGATTGGCGCCGCAGCGCATAGGGATCTCTCGATCCTGTGGGTGGTTGCCCGATTGAAAACAAACCGACTACTGTGTCGATCTTGTCCGCCAGTGCGACGATGGATGCAATATCGCTTGATGGCAGTCTTCCACCAGAGGAAATTGGCAGGTAGTGCTCCCGGATGGCCAGGCAAACTTCTGCAGGCTCACCACACTTTTCAGCATAATAGCCGCCCATAATTCCCTGCAGGTCTGGAAACTCTCCGACCATCTCTGAAACCAGGTCAGACTTGCAAATAAGACCCGCGCGAGCGGCTGCCGTTTCATCGGCGCCGGCCTCGGCCGAAAGGAATTTTGCCAGGGATGAAATCCTGGCGGCCTTGTCATAAAAAGTGCCAAGTTCTGACTGGAATACAACGGACTTGAGCCGATTCAGTTTCTCATCCATTGTCGTTGCGGCATCCTTTTTATAGAAAAAGGAGGCATCGGAAAGCCGTGGTCTGATGACGCGCTCATTACCGGCAACCACAGCAGACGGATCTTTGCTTTCTATATTGGAAACCGTGATAAAACAGGGAAGCAACTTACCTTGCTCGTTAGTGAGGTGAAAATATCGCTGATGTTCCTTCATGGCAGAAATCAATGCTTCTTCAGGTACATCGAGAAATGATTTGTCGAAATCCCCCGCGAGTGCTCGTGGCCATTCGACTAACGAGGTCACTTCATCCAGTAACGCTGCATCGACTTGCAACTGACCCTTGAGGTCTTCTGCCAGGTCTTCAATCTGTGTAATGATAGTTTCTCTGCGCTTTTCAAAATCGGCAATGACTGACGCTTTTTCGAGCGTCCCGAGATATTGATCGGCGGATGCAATTTCTACTTCACCCGAAGACATGAATCTGTGCCCGCGTGTAAGGCGCCCACTTGTCTGGCCTAACACCACGGCTGGCAAAACCTCGGTTCCGTACATCAGCACAACCCAGTGAACGGGTCTGACGAACTCCATTCTGGAAGCACCCCAACGCATGCGCCGCTCAATCGGCAGGTCAGCGAGCGATCTCTCGATAATGCCCTCAATTAACTCGGATAGGTTCTGACCTTCCCGATTGTCTCGATAGACCATCCACTCGCCTTTGTCGGAGGCGATGCGCTCCAGTTCACCAGGATCTTCAACACCGCAGGACCGGGCGAAACCTATCAACGCCTTCGTTGGCGCACCGGATTCGTCGAATGCAGCTTTGACGGAAGGACCGCGTCGTTCAATCGCCTGCGCGGCCTGCTGGTCCGCTAAATCAGTTACCTCAACCGCCATCCTTCTGGGCGTCGCAAAAGCGCGTGATGCAGAAAAACTGAGTCCAGCTTGCCGAAGCTGCTTCTGCAGGTTTTCTTCCAGCGCCTGCATCAACGACTTCAGGGATTTAGGTGGCAGCTCTTCTGTGCCGATTTCGAACAGCAGCGTATCAGCTGGCATTGGCGACCTCCGCCAGAACGAATTCCCGGGTAGCTTCATCGGCCAGCGGAAAGCCAAGTCTTGCTCTTGAATCGAAATACGCTGAAGCCACGCCTCTCGCCAGGGTTCTCACTCTGAGTATGTAACGTTGTCGCTCTGTCACGGAAATCGCATGGCGCGCGTCCAGGAGGTTGAACGTGTGTGATGCTTTCATAACGAACTCGTACGCCGCCAGCGGCAACTGAACCTCCAGCAATCGTAGTGTCTCCGACTCATAATAGTCGAAATGAGAAAACAGGCCTTCGATGTTGGATTCGTCGTAATTGAAAGTGGACATTTCAACTTCGTACTGGTGATAGACATCGGCATAGGTCACCGCAGTATTACCGTTTCTGGTCCAGATCAGCTGCTTGAAATCTTCGACACCCTGCAGGTAGAGCGCCAGACGTTCGAGACCATAAGTTATCTCGCCCATTACCGGATAACATTCTATGCCACCGACCTGCTGGAAGTAGGTGAATTGGGTAATTTCCATGCCATCCATCCAGACTTCCCATCCCAATCCCCAGGCTCCCAGGGTGGGTGACTCCCAGTTGTCTTCGACGAACCGAATATCATGAACCAAGGGGTCGATACCCAGGTATCGGAGTGAATCCAGATAGAGTTCCTGGAAATTGTCAGGAGAGGGTTTCATCACGACCTGATACTGATAATAGTATTGATAGCGGTTGGGATTTTCTCCGTACCTGCCGTCGGTGGGTCGTCGGCAAGGTTGAACATAAGCTGCCTGCCAGTTTTCTGGACCAATGCTGCGGAGAAAGGTCGCAGGATGAAATGTACCGGCACCGACTTCCATATCGTAAGGTTGCATGAGCACGCAACCCTGATTGGACCAATACTCCTGCAAGGCAAGTATGAGCTTCTGAAATGTGTCGACAACCGCCATCTAGGCTTTACCCCGGTGCAAAAAGTGCGTAAGTATACTCGCATTTAAAATTACCGCGACAAGAGGAGAATCTGCAAATGGCTAAAGTGACAACCGGGCTGGAGCGTTGTGGCTGGTGCCTGGGAGATGACCTGTACCTCAGCTATCATGACCATGAGTGGGGAGTACCGAACGTCGACGACGCCAGACTGTTTGAGTTTCTGATTCTCGAAGGAGCCCAGGCTGGACTCAGCTGGATCACAGTGCTGCGAAAACGGGAAAACTACCTCAAGGCAGTTGATGGCTTTGACGCAGAAAAGATAGCGCGATACAGCGAGGCTCGTGTCGCCAGATTAATGGCGAATAGCGGCATCATCAGGAACAAACTGAAAATTAACAGCATGATCCGCAACGCCCAGGCGTATTTGACATTGCAGCAGCAGGGAACAAGTTTCTCGGATTTTCTATGGGCGTTTGTCGATTATGAAGTACGCCAGAACAACTATAAGCGCCTCGATCAGGTCCCTGCGGCAACGCCTGAATCAGAGGCCATGAGCCGCGCCCTGAAACAAAAAGGTTTTAATTTTGTAGGCAGCACGATTTGTTATGCCTTTATGCAGGCTACCGGCATGGTTAATGATCACCTTGTTACTTGTTTTCGACATCAACAGTGTCTGGCGCTGGCGCCAAAACGCTAATGGGAAAACTGGCTGGATGGCTACTGTGGTCCCTCGCGGCTCTGCCAAGACCCGTCAGCCAGTGGCTGGGAAAGGTGATTGGTGCAGGACATCTTGGCCTGAACACGAGGGCCTGTCAGGTGACGCGAGCCAATATCGCGCTTTGTTTTTCCGACCTGGACAGCTCCGCGCAAAACCGGATGGTGCACCAGAGTCTGATTAATACCGGCAGAACCTTGCTGGAAACACCGGCGGTCTGGCTCGGTAAACCCGGCAGAATTGACACCTGGATTGCCGAGGTCTCCGGTGAGAATCTGCTGGATGCCAGACTGGCCAGCAATCAGGGGCTAATCGTGATCCTGCCTCACCTGGGAAACTGGGAACTGTTTAATGTGTATTTTGCGCGCAAGGGAAAAATGACCGCGCTCTATCAGCCACCCCGAAAGGCTTACCTTGCAGGCCTCATGGCAAAGATTCGAAATCAATTTGGCAATGAGATGGTGGCCACAAATGTCAAAGGGATTGCGCGGTTGTATCGAACCCTACGCGATGGCGGCGTGGTCACGATCCTGCCTGACCAGGTTCCGGCCAGGGGTGTTTTCGCACCTTTTTTCGGCCACCTGGCGCTAACCGACCGGCTCGTGCATAGATTGATTGCAAAAACAGGCGCCAACACGCTGATCGCGACAGTGGTTCGCCGGGCGGACGGTCGCTTTCAGGTAAATTTCTCTGCGCCGGAAAACGCATTGAGCGGTGAAGATGAGGGAGCTTCCATCGCAGCACTTAATCGATGCATCGAAAAGGTTGTGCGAAACACGCCTGAACAGTATCAGTGGGAATATAAGCGGTTTCGGGAAAGGCCAGCAGGCGAAGAAAAGCTATATCGCTTCAACAAACCACCTTCTGTTCACCAGGGAAGCACGGACTCAGTAGATTCTTCCTGAAGACAAGGTCATCGCGGTAAATTGGTGAGGCACATCGACACAATTCAGAGCGTCTCCTCCTTGGTTTTCCGGGCAACAATAAATGACTCGTTGCGAAATCCCTGATTAAGCTTACCGACTCGTTGCTCATCCCGGAATGACAGGATATTGAACCCGGCGAAAATACGCAGGAGTTCGTTAGGCTCGAGCAGAAAAGCAGGGTTACCGGGACCGCCCTCCGAGACTTTTGTCTGCGTAAACGTCTGGTAAAAAATCAGTCCGCCAACTCGAACCGCGCGTTTTATCTGCGCCATTTTCGACCGATCCAGAAATCGACTGACCAGGATTACGTCAAAGTTCTCGACGGGGAATTCCGCTTGGTCAAGATCCAGCTGTCGCGCTGTTATCGGCAGATGATGCGTGCTGGCGTAGTCGCGAAGTCGGTTGATGGCGACATCTGAAATATCCCAGGCTTGCACCTCGAGTCCTTGTTGCGCCAGCACTATGGCGTTAGCACCCAGACCGCAAGCGAGATCGAGACATTGACCGGACTCCGGTAACAGGTGCAGGTGATCCAGCAGGACATGGGCCGGTTCACTGCTGTTGCGGGTCGAATAGATACCGTTCCATTTCTCGAGGACGTCCATGCAGACTACTTTTTCCAGAACATGACAGTGAACAGTACAAGTATCGTGAAAATCTCGAGGCGACCGAGAATCATGGCAAAGCACAAAAGCAGCTTGGCCGTATCTGTAATGTCCGCGTAATTAAGTGCGACATCGCCAAGGCCCGGACCGAGATTGTTAATGGCAGCCCCGACGGCAGAAAAAGCGGTCAAAAAGTCCATGCCGGTCGACACCAGGGCCAGGTGCATGAATAGAAACAGGATCACGTAGATGGAAAAGAAACCCCAGATAGCCTCAATGACGTTAGACGTTACCCGCTGGTTGTTCACCTTTATTGGAAAAATCGCGTTGGGATGAATAAGCCTGTGAATCTCGCGAATACCTTGCTTGCAGATGAGCATGACACGAATGACTTTCATACCACCGCCAGTGGACCCGGCGCAGGCGCCAGTGAAGGCACCAAAAAAAATCAGATAAGGCGCCATGCCGGGCCAGGCACTGAAATCTGCCGCGGCGAAGCCTGTTGTTGTAAAAATTGAGACTACCTCGAAGATGGCCAGCCGGAACGCGGTAATTCCCTCGTAGGTACCAAACCAACAGAGCAATCCTGTCACCGCGAGCGTTGACGCTGCGAGCATCGTCAAATAGAAAATCACTTCTTCGTCTTTAAAGTAGTGCAGGATCGAGCGATCGCGCATCGCAAAGAAGTGCAGGGCAAAGTTTATTCCGGAGATAATCATAAATATGATGGCAACAGACTCGATCCAGGCACTCTGAAAGAAGCCGATACTGGCATCGTGGGTTGAAAACCCACCGATGGCGACAGTCGAGAAACTATGGCAAATAGCGTCAAAAACGCTCATTCCTGCGAACCAGTATGCCAGCGCACAGCAGGTGGTCAGACCGAGGTAAATTGACCAGAGCGCAATGGCGGTTTGCTTAATTCGTGGCGTCAGCTTGCTGTCCTTTACCGGCCCCGGAGCCTCTGCACGGTACAGCTGCATACCACCGATACCGAGCATTGGCATGATTGCTACAGCGAGAACAATGATGCCCATGCCACCAAGCCACTGAAGTTGTTGTCGGTAAAAAAGGATGGACTGAGGAAGGTCGTCCAGGTGGGTAATCACTGTCGCACCGGTTGTTGTTAATCCTGAAAATGACTCGAACAGGGCATCTGCGATACTCAGGCCTACACCATCGGCTTCGAGAAACGGGATACATCCAAATGTGCCCAGAGCGAGGTAAAACAGAACCGTCACGAGGAAACCCGCCTTGGTGCGCATTTCTTCTTTGTATTTTCTGAAAACTAACCACAACAGAAAACCACTGGTAAAGGTGTAGGCAAACGCCTCGATAAAGATATGGCCAACATTGTCCTTAAATACCCAGGAGACAAAAAGTGGTGGCAACATGGTCAGGCTGAAGAACATCAGCAGACTGCCCAGAATTCTAAAAGCGATATTAATATGCATGATCTAGAAGAAGCTCAAGGGAGCCTGGAATAACTTCTCGACCTCGCTTACCTTGCTTTTATCGACCAGAAACATCAGGAGATGATCATCTGTTTTGACAACGATATCATCATGTGCGATCAATACCTCGTTACTGCGTACGATAGCGCCGATGTTAGTGCCAACGGGCAAATCGATTTCTCCAAGGGTTTTGCCGATGACTTTTGATGTATGTTGATCACCGTGTGCGACGGCTTCAATTGCTTCAGCTGCACCTCGACGAAGTGCATGAACGTTGACTACATCACCTCGTCGTATGTGCGTCAGGATTGAACCTAATGTAGCTTGTTGGGGTGATATAACAATGTCGATGTCGGATCCTTCAATGAGATCAACATAAGCGGGATTGTTAATCAGTGTGATAACTTTTCTGGCACCAAGACTCTTTGCAAGCATAGATGACATTATATTTGCTTCGTCGTCATTGGTAACGGCACAGAAAACGTCAGCTTCCTCGATGTTTTCTTCTAACAGTAACTCTCTGTCTGATGCGTTGCCGGCCAGGACGATGGTACGCTGCAGAGTTTCGGAAAGTGCGTAGCAGCGTTGTCGGGATCGCTCAATAATACGAACTCCATACTTATTTTCTATAGACTGGGCGAGCCCGAGACCTATGTGGCCTCCTCCCGCAATTACTATACGTTTGTTAGGCCGCTCCGTGCGCCGCAGTTCGCTCATAACACTCTGAATATCCTTGGCTGCGGCGATGAAGAAAACCTCGTCATCGGCTTCGATGACCGTATTTCCTTCTGGAATAATAGCCCGGTTCTTGCGGAAAATTGCCGCGACCCTGGTGTCAACCATTGGCATATGTTTACGTATGTAATGTAGTTCCTGGTCAACCAGTGGTCCGCCATAGTAGGCCTTGACGCAAACGAGCTGTACCTGGCCGTCTGCAAAATCCATCACCTGTAGCGCGCCGGGATTCTCGATCAAACGAGTAATATCCTTGGTAACGATTTCCTCGGGATTCACGATGTAGTCAACAGGCATCGCGTCCGGGTGGAAAATTCCGCCTTCGGTCAGGTATGCGCGCGAGCGTATTCGCGCAATTTTAGTTGGTGTGTGAAAGACTGTGTGTGCTACCTGGCAGGCGACCATGTTGACTTCGTCACTATTGGTAACGGCAATTATCATGTCTGCGTCTTCTGCGCCTGCTTGCTTCAATATGTCGGGGTGGGACGCCATGCCACCGATAGTGCGTATGTCGAATCTGTCCTGGAGATCCCTGAGTCGATCGTCGTCGGTATCGACAATGGTGATGTCACCGGCCTCTTTTGTCAGGTTCTGCGCCAGATTACCGCCGACTTCACCAGCGCCGAGAATGATAATTTTCATGGTGTTGGCAGGTCTTTGCGGTAGTCAGGAGCTGGACTGGATATCACGGAGGGAGCCGGAAGGGCGCTTTCGAAGATGGGCGTAGTAGAAGCCGTCGTGCCCGATTTTCCGGGGCAAAAATTGTCGACCCACCGATAGCTCGATGCCACCGGAGGAACTAATAGGGAGAATTTCGACATCGTGCCTTTCCTGTAGAAAGCGATTAATAAGGAGTTCATTTTCCTCTGGTAACACAGAGCAGGTCGAGTACAGGATTTCCCCCCCGGGCACCAGCAGCTCCCAGGCCGCGTTGAGCAGGCCAAGTTGCGTGGTGGACAGCTTATCAATATCTGAATTACGACGCAGCAACTTAATATCTGGATGGCGGCGGATGATCCCGGTCGCCGAGCACGGCGCATCAAGCAGGATCCTGTCAAATAGTTCAGCTTGCAGTTTTAGCAGGTCTGAACAGTTAAGGTCGCAGACCAGCCCGAGTCGTCCGAGGTTTTCTCCGAGCGTTGATAACCTTCTTTCGTCAACATCGTTGGCAGTCAATTGTATTTCCGGACAAGCTTCCAGAAGGTGGCAGGCTTTGCCACCTGGCGCCGCGCAGGCATCAAGCACCCTTTGCCCAGGCGCGGGGTTCAGGATCACTGTTGCTAGTTGTGAAGCTTCATCCTGAACGCTGACCAGGCCTTCTGCGAACCCTGGTAGCAATGAGACATTCAGGGGTTTGTCAAGGATCACCGAGCTCTCGACCAATGTTCCTGCTGATGCGGCGCAACCTGAGTCTTCAAGTTGAGCCATGTAGGCACTTCTGGATATCTTCTGCTGATTAATCCGTAATACCATTGGTGGCTGTTGGTTGTTGGCCTCTATCATTTCCTGCCAGTTGTCGGGCCATGCCCTCTGAATCCTGTCGACCAGCCACTCGGGGTGATTGGTTTGCGCCTCGATATTATCGTTGGCTCTGGAATCCAAACCCTCGCGCTTTCTTATATAGTTACGTAGTACGGCGTTTACCAATCCCTTGGCCCAGACCTTGTTAAGTGCCTTGACACTACTAACGACTGCGTTAACGCTTGCATGGGCAGGACGGTTGAGGGAGCGAATGCTGTAGATTCCGCACATTATCAGCAGCTTCAGGTCGAGGTGTTTTACCGGCAGCGGTTTATCGATCAGCTTGTCCGTCAGACAGTCGAGCAAATAAAAGTCTCGAAGTGCGCCATAGATAATCTGTTTTGCCAAAGGTGTTGCTTCTTCATTAATATTACCGTCAAGGCTTCTGCCTTCGCCGATAACCCTTGTCAATGTTGAAACCGCCTGGAGATATTCGTCCATCTAGATAGCGCTGATTAAGAAAAAGGCATCGCCGGGTTTGACGAGTTCTCGAACAGCATTTTTGATCGCAGGGCCACGCAGCACAGTCCCTTTACCAAACGGCAATTGGATGGCGGAGAGCAACACAGCACTTTCACCGCAAGCAACGAGAATTCCCTGTTTTGATATCTCCAGGATTTCTCCCGGTGCGCCGATCGCAGTACCCTCGGCTTCGAGTGCCTCCCAGAACTTAATGCGTAAGTCGTTGATGACGCCGTGTGTCCCGGGATCAGGATTAAACGCGTTGATCCAGTGAGCGATTGTGTTGCCGGGTCGCCGCCAGTCAAGCGCCGCCTCATCCTTGCTTATTTTGCTGGCATAGGTCGCGCCGGTTGGTTCCTGAGGTATCCGCTCTGCGGTGCCGGACTGAATCTGATCGAGAGCCAGTAACAAGGCCTCGTTACCCACATCCGCCAGACGGTTTGCCATCGAGAGGCTTGTGTCCGTCGGTGCTATAGGGACTTCCCGTTTCAGGATGATATCCCCGGTATCGAGACCGGAATCCATTTGCATAATGCAGATACCGGTACAGCGATCACCGGCCATTATTGCACGCTGGATCGGTGCCGCGCCGCGCCATCTGGGCAGCAGGGAGCCATGGACGTTAATGCATCCGTTGGCGGGTGTGTTCAGCACGGCATTTTTGAGAATTTGCCCATAGGCAACCACAACCAGCAGGTCAGGATGATAGTCTTCGATATCTGCAGCCCGCAGACGACGCGGCTGAATAACAGTCAGTCCAGCGGTCTTCGCCATCATTTTCACGGGGCTGGCAACGGGTTGCTTGCCTCGCTTCCCTGGTTTATCCGGTTGTGTGATTACCGCCAGAATCTGGTGCGGTGATGCAATCAGGGCTTCCAGATGGCGGGCGGCAAACTCCGGCGTACCTGCGAAGATCAACTTCAAGCAGTCACGCCCGTTGCTTTTGCAGTTTTTGCAATTTCTTGCGAATCAGCAGCCGCTTGGTTGGGGAGAGGTAGTCGACGAACAGTTTGCCATCCAGATGGTCCATTTCGTGCTGAATGCAAACCGCCAGCAGCTCATTAGCCTCCATGGTAAATGGCTGGCCCTCTCGATTAATGGCGTCAACAAGTATTTGTTCGGCTCTGACCACGGGCTCGTAGAATCCAGGAACTGAAAGGCAACCCTCATTACTCTCGATTTCACCTTCTGAATCCCTGATAACCGGGTTTATTAGCAACAACGGGCTATCTTTGTCTTCCGATATATCGAGCACCAGCATTCGCTGGTGGACATTGACCTGTGTGGCAGCGAGCCCAATACCCGGTGCTTCATACATTGTTTCCAGCATGCGATCTGCGAGATTGACCAGCTTGCCATCAACTTCCTTGACCGGCACCGCTTTCGTTCTCAGCCGGGAGTCAGGAAATTCCAAAATCTCTAATGGCACCATAAGGTTTAGATGACTACCTCTAGTAATGGAGCAACTTGTGCTGCTAAGATTATGATCAAACACAAGATTCAGCATGTGATCTTGCTGATGTTCGGGTTTGAGTAACCTGTTATTGTACCCCTTTTGAAGACGGGATTCGCCATATGAAGAAAATTCTTCCGTCACTGATGCTCGCCATACTCCTGTCTGCTACAGCGAATTCGTTGTATGCGGAAGAAGTGCTCAAGGCTGATCATCCTGATCGTTACCTCGTCAAGCAGGGAGACACCCTGTGGGAAATTGCGTCTATGTTCCTGACTGACGCATGGATGTGGCCTGAAATCTGGCATGTGAATCCTGACATCGAAAATCCACACCTGATCTTTCCCGGCGATGAGATTTTCCTGACCTATATTGAAGGTGAGCCTCAGCTGTCGCTGCAACGCGGCGATGCTTCGCGAACTTTATCGATGAGCCCCATGCAAAAGGTACGTGCGGGGGACAGAAACCTGAAACTCGACCCTAGTGTCAGGATCTCACCATTGGTCAGCGCAATCCCCGCCATTCCGCTGGATGCTATTGCCAGCATGCTGACCACGGGGCGAATCGTTGAGCAGGATACCTTGTCCAGGGCGCCGCATATTCTCGCGGGACGTGCTGACAGTCTTATTTTTGGTCCTGGAGATGAGTTTTATGCCAGGGGGCAATGGGATGAAGAGACTCTGGTTTATGGGATTTTTCGTGAAGGCAATGTTTATCAGGATCCTGTGACTAACGAGGTGCTTGGTTTCGAAGCGCGGGAAGTGGGTATGGCCAGGGTTAACAATCGCACGGAGGACATAGTCACCTTCACGATGTTATCGGTTAAGGAAGACGTACGCATTGGCGATCGATTGATGGCGACGGAAGAGCGTCGGGTCGAATCAACATTTTATCCGAAACCACCGACTGATGATGTCAGTGGCGTGATCATGACGGTACTGGGGGGTGTCACCCAGGTCGGTCGGAATGATGTGGTGGTGCTGAATCGCGGGTTGAGTCACGGTCTTGATGTGGGTCACGTACTCGCGGTACACAAACTGGGTCCGCTGGCACGCGATCGAATTAACCGCGAACTTGTTCAGCTACCGTCTGAACGAGCAGGCATCCTGATGATATTCCGCAGTTTTGAAAAAATGTCCTATGGCCTCGTTTTACAGACCGAGGAACCGCTACGCGTGGGAGACGTTGTCCTCAATCCGTGAATTGCGGTGATGGCGGACACAAACTAGCGTTAATAACCACAGACCGACAAATAGATCCGCGCTAATTTTTGACTCTCCGTAGTCTCTAAGAGCGCATGATTTGGACCTTCACGACCTTTTGCTGGTCTTTCGACTGCTGGCAGACAAACCTCTGGTGCTGGCAGGTCTGCTTCGTCAGTACGATTCACCGGCGGCCATTATTGATCTGATTTCGTCTCGCACACGGCCGGAAGATGGTTTCGCGCAATCCATTATGCATTTGACGGCTGCAGACTTTCAGCCTGGTGCCGTCGAAAGCGATCTGAAATGGTTGCAACGGCCGGGACACCACCTGGTGAAACTGGGCGATGCAGACTACCCACCATTACTAGCTGAGATTGCTGACCCCCCGGTGGTGTTGTTCTGCCAGGGAAATCTCGATGTCATGGCACATTTGAAGATCGCCATGGTGGGCAGTCGAAATCCAACACCCGCGGGCGTCAGGCAGGCCAGGCAATTTGCGGGGCAATTGGCAGGCATGTCGTTCGCTATAACCAGTGGTCTGGCAATCGGCATTGATGGCGCTTGTCACGAAGGTGCATTGGCGGCGGCCGGTGCGACGATTGCGGTACTGGGATCCGGGTGTGATCTGATATACCCGGGCAGGCACAAAGGGCTGGCTGAACGGATTCTTGAAAGTGGGCTTGTCGTGTCGGAGTTTCCGCTTGGAACGCCGGCTTATGCCCGAAACTTCCCCCGGCGGAATCGACTGGTGACAGGAATGTCCCTGTGCACGATCGTGGTCGAAGCGATGGAGAAAAGCGGTTCGTTGATTTCCGCGAGGCTGGCCATGGAGCAGGGCCGTGAGGTATGCGTGATGCCCGGATCTATTCAGTCCCGGCAGAGTCGCGGGTGTCACCAGTTGATTCGCGATGGCGCCACGCTGATATCGAGTGTTGATCACGTGCTCGCAGAACTCAACTGCCTGGCCAGTTTTGAGTGTCAGGCACATGGATTGCAACAAGAGATCCGTGCTCCTGAATTATCGGCAAACAAACAAGCCATACTTGGCGTATTAGGGGGCTTGCCGGTGCCGATTGACGATTTGTGTGAGTGTTTGCAACGAGAAATCTCTCCGTTACTCGCTGAGATCGTCGAATTGGAGCTCGCAGGTCTGGTGGTCAGCGAAGCCGCAGGATATCGGTTGGCTTGATGTTGCAATTGTTGAAAGGCGTGAAATAGTGGGGTAACGTCGCTTTCCTTTCATACGGAGCGCGCGAATGTCTGCTTCCTTTGTTGCAATTCTCATGGGGTCAGAATCTGATTTGGCGGTTATGCAAGGCGCAAAAGATGTGCTGGAAACGCTAAAGGTGCCTTATGAGTTACGGATCAGTTCGGCCCACAGGACACCGGAAGACACCAGAGACTATGTCAGGTCGGCTGATGCGCGTGGCTGTGAGGTATTTATCGCGGCAGCAGGACTTGCGGCACACCTCGCAGGCGCAGTCGCAGCACAAACCGTACGCCCGGTCATCGGAGTGCCGATCAACTCGGGACCCTTGCAGGGCTTTGACGCGTTGTTATCCACGGTGCAAATGCCAAGTGGAATCCCGGTGGCGAGTGTCGCTATAGGCGGTGCGAAAAACGCGGCTTACCTTGCGGCACAAATCCTGGCGACCAAAGATGATGTGCTCGCCTCAGCGCTGCTCGCTGAGCGCGAAAAGAATGCCGAATCCGTGCGCAATAAAAATCGGGAACTCGGGCTTTAGTCCCGAATTGAATATGATAGGCGAATGGCGTCTGAATCAGATTGTGAGGCTTGTGGGCGAAGGCGGTGTGATTGCGTATCCCACGGAGGGCGTCTGGGGCCTGGGCTGCCATCCGCAAAATATTGACCCGGTGCTGCGTATTCTGACCATGAAGCGACGTTCCTGGACCCAGGGACTTATTCTGGTTGCAGCAGACATCGAGCAATTCGCGCCTTATCTGATGGGTTTGGGAGCCATCCAGCTCAACGTATTGCGGCGGAACTGGCCGGGAGAAGTCACCTACCTTGTACCCGACAACGGATGTTGTCCTGCCTGGATTAAAGGCGAGCATGGGACCGTCGCCCTGCGTGTTTCCCGGCACCCGGTGATCCAGTCGCTCTGCCACAAACTTGATTCCCCGCTGGTCTCGACTTCTGCGAATCAATCCGGGTGCGATCCGCTGAAGTCGGCGTTGCAGATCCGCAAGGTATTTGGCGGTCAGGTTGATGCGATTGTGCCAGGACAGCCTGGCCCCCGGGTGGGTGCCAGTGAGATTCAGGATTTATTGAGTGGTCAGGTTTTGCGGGCGGGTTCCTGATGGCCGTTACGAAGCTGGCGGTCCTTGGCAATCCGATAGCACATAGTCTGTCTCCGGTTATTCATGAGGCATTTGCCCGTCAGGCAGGCCTCGATATACGCTACGAGAAAGTTCTTGTGCCCCAAGGGCGTTTTGCCGAGACCGTACAAAACCTGATCGATAAGGGTTTGCTGGGCTTTAATATTACTTTGCCTTTTAAGTATGATGCTTTCCGTTTTGCCGACGAACACTCGGTAGCTGCGCAACGAAGTCAGGCCGTAAACACTATCAGCCTGGTCGGTGGACAGATTTATGGAGACAACACGGATGGCAGAGGATTGGTTCGAGACCTGGTCATTAACCTGGGCTGGCCGATAGAAAATCAGAAAGTCCTTGTGCTTGGTGCCGGTGGTGCGGTCAGTGCCGTTATATGGGATTTGCTGCAGGGCTCACCGGATAGAGTGGACCTGCATAATCGAACCCTGTCAAAGGCGATTGCACTGGCCGATCGACAACGAGACCCGCGAGTCAAAGCCGTTGATCGAGATCATCTGGACAAAGGCTATGACCTTATTATCAATGGAACTTCCGCTGGTCTGTCAGCAGAGACACCGGATGTACCTGAGAGTATCGTGGCTGAAAATACAAGATGCTACGACATGATGTACGCCACCACGCAGACTACTTTTAACGCCTGGGGACTTACCAACGGTGCCGCTGCGGTATCTGATGGAACAGGCATGCTGGTAGAACAAGCGGCGTTGTCGTTCGAGCTCTGGTTTTCAGTGAAAGCCGGCACGGCAGGCATAATAGCGACGCTACGCAGTGAATAAAGTAACCAGGAAATTGAGATGAACAATCCGTTGTTGGAAGTCCATGAACTGCCTCCTTTTAGCAGGATCAAGGCGCAACATGTGCGACCCGCCATAACCGAGCTTATCGAGGAGAATCGGCGGGAGCTCTGCCGCCTGCTGGATGCTGGTGCGGATACCTTTGAGTCCCTGGTGATGGTCCGGGAGGAGCTGGATGACCGGTTAGGCAAAGCATGGTCACCCGTCAGCCATATGAATGGCGTGGTTAATTCCGATGAATTACGCGAGGCTTACAACAGCTGCCTGCCGTTACTCAGTGAATATTCGACGGACATGGGCCAGGACCCTCGTTTGTATGCCGCTTATAAAAAGATCCTGGATAGTGATGCATATGCAGCCCTTGGGGTCGCGCAGAAAAAAGCGATTGAAAATGCGCTGCGAGATTTTCGACTGAAAGGAATCGAGCTTGATGAACAGGGTCAACAGCGATTTAAGCAAATCAGCCGGGAGCTGTCTGAGTTGACCAGTCAGTTTAATGACAATGTGCTGGATGCTACTGAAGCCTGGTGCAAGACAGTGACTGATGCGGAAATGTTGCAAGGCATGCCGATAAGTGCGCTGGCGCTTGCCCGGCAAACTGCGGAACAGAGGGGCGAGCAGGGTTACATGCTCACACTGGATATACCAAGTTATATTGCGGTCATGGACTATTGCGATGACGCCGTATTGCGCCGGGAAGTTTACGAGGCCTTTACGACCCGGGCTTCCGATC
The DNA here is from genome assembly GCA_021773555.1 of Gammaproteobacteria bacterium. Classification (GTDB taxonomy): domain Bacteria; phylum Pseudomonadota; class Gammaproteobacteria; order Pseudomonadales; family Azotimanducaceae. Next base: position 6,274 of record JAJFKA010000081.1, on the reverse strand, counting down.
AGGGCCCCCATGCAGGGCAATGGGATAACAGCACACTGATGACCGAGATCCTTTCCCTACGGAACGAAGGGGCAAGATTGCTTGGGTTTGCTAATTATGCAGAGCAGTCACTGGCTACCAAAATGGCAGACACACCGGAGCAGGTACTCGTCTTCCTCGAAGAGCTTGGCGAAAAGTCAAAGCCCGCTGCGGAGGCTGAATATGCCGAGATTTGTGAGTTTGCCAGCGCTGAATTTGGTGTTGCCGAGATCGAGCCATGGGATGTAAGTTATTTTGCGGAAAAACTGAAGAAACAAAAATTCGATATTTCGGATGAGGAATTAAAACCCTATTTCTCCGCTCCCGTGGTGATTGACGGGATGTTTGAAGTGGTGCGGCGACTTTACGATATTGAAATAACCCAGACCACAATCGTGGAGACCTGGCACGCGGATGTAAGGACCTATGATATTCGGCGTACCGGACAGACCATTGCCAGATTTTTTCTGGATCTGTACGCCCGACCGAAGAAACAGGGTGGCGCGTGGATGGATGAATGTCGCGTTCGTCGCATGACGGCCGCAAAGACCCTGCAACTGCCTGTGGCTTATCTAACCTGCAACTTCACCGCACCGGTCGGTGACAACCCTGCGCTGTTGACGCACGATGAGGTGGTGACCTTGTTCCACGAGTTCGGTCACGGATTGCATCATATGATGACGACCGTTGAATGTGCAGACGTTTCCGGTATCAATGGCGTTGCCTGGGATGCGGTGGAATTGCCGAGTCAGTTCATGGAAAACTGGTGCTGGGAGAAAGAGGCGTTGCAGTTTTTGTCTTCGCACTATGTAACCGGCGAACCCCTGCCCGAAGAGATGCTCGATAAACTACTGAATGCAAAGAATTTTCGCGCAGCCATGGGCATGGTTCGCCAGCTGGAGTTTGCACTTTTCGATTTTCGTCTGCACCTTCGATCTGACGCCCAGTCACCAAACCAGATCCAGGATCTGCTGAATACGGTGAGGACTGAGGTCGCGGTTATACAGGCGCCGGACACCAACAGATTTCAACACGCGTTCTCACATATCTTCGGCGGAGGTTACGCGGCAGGCTACTATAGTTACAAGTGGGCTGAAGTCCTGTCTGCCGATGCCTTTGCGAAATTTGCCGAGGACGGCATCTTCAATCGACAGACTGGAGAGGAATTTCTGGGCACGGTGCTTGAACAAGGTGGTTCCAGGGATGCCATGGAGTTGTTTGTCAGTTTCCGGGGTCGTGAACCGAGTGTCGATGCCTTGCTGAAGCAGGACGGTATTATCTGATGGCTCGATTTATTGCAGGGGCAATTTGTCCGGCCTGCGGTCTCGTGGACAAGCTGTTTATCGAGCGCAATACCGAGGGAGAAAACATCAGGAATTGTGTGGCATGCGGCTTCAGTGATTCACAACCGGATGCCCGAAAAGTGCAAAACCCATGGCAATCCGTTCGAATTTCCGCGAATCTGTCTGAGAAACCCGCAAAGGGGTCATGTTGAAGTTGAGAAAAGGACAACCACTGATATAATTGCCGCGGTTTTTTGGGCTTTGATGATATTCAGATTTCTTTGTTCCTTGCATCCCTGTTGAGAAATGCGTGATTTCAAACGCGAGTCGAATAGAGCGTTGCCTGTTCGGTCGGGCATTTGTTGCCCGCCAATAAAGAGGCCAATAAAGAGTGCAGATCGAAGCAAATTGTTAAGAGTGGTTTAGTAGTAACAGGTTCGTGAAACAGGTGCTGTCTGACGATGAGAGCCCTGGATAACTAAAAATGGAGTTTCCCTACGATGTATAGAGCGAAGCAGTGCAAGTGGCTCATGACTTTGTCGGCACTTTTGTTTAGCAGCCTTTTTTTCAGCAACCTGGCGCTGGCTGGCTGGTCGGATGTCAATATGACGCAGGGCGTCACGGAAATAAGCCGTGAAGTTTACGATCTGCATATGTTTATGTTCGCGGTTTGTGTGCTGATCGGCATCGTGGTTTTTGGCGTAATGATCGTCTCAATGCTTCTGCATCGAAAGTCGCTCGGTGCACAACCAGCTAATTTTCATGAGCATACCGGGCTCGAAATATTCTGGACCATCGTGCCCATCGTGATCCTGGTCGTACTGGCAATTCCGGCAACGAGTACGCTGCGTGCGATGTATGATGCTGGCGATTCGGATATTGATATCGAGGTCAGGGGATTTCAATGGAAATGGCAGTACACCTACCTGAACGATAACCCTGGTGAGGAAGTTAAGTTCATCAGTGCTCTGAAAACCCCTCAGGAAGAAATACACAATCAGGCCAATAAACGAGAACACTATCTACTCGATGTAGATAATCCGCTGGTCATTCCCATCAACAAACGCATCCGATTCCTCATCACCTCCAATGATGTAATTCACGCGTTCTGGGTACCGGCGTTCGCTGTCAAAAAAGATGCGATTCCAGGATTTGTGCATGAGTCCTGGGCGGTAGTCGAAGAACCGGGTATCTATCGTGGCCAATGCGCAGAACTGTGTGGCAAGGATCATGGCTTCATGCCGATTGTTGTCCGGGCTGTTCCGCAGGACGAATATGACACCTGGTTGGCGGAAAAGCAGGAGGAAGCGAGACAGGTCTACGAGACTGTTGGCAAGCAATGGACGATGGCGGAGCTCATGGAGACTGGCGAGCAGGTGTACAACCAGACATGCCTGACATGTCATCAGGCAAATGGTCAGGGTATACCGCCGGCATTCCCGTCGCTCGTTGGTCAGGGTCTGACTGTGGGTCCCATAGAAAATCACATTGATATCGTTCTGAACGGCAAGTCAGGAACGGCGATGCAAGCCTTTGGTGCTCAGTTGAACCCGGCTCAGATCGCGGCCGTCGTGACTTATGAGCGTAATACCTGGGGCAACGCGATGGGCGATATGGTTCAGCCGAGCAAAGTTAACGAAATGATTCAGTCAGGCCAGTAGGAGAACGACGATGAGTGCAGTAATCGAAGAACATCATGACGATCACCACCATGGGCCGGACAAGGGAATCTTGCGATGGGTATTTACTACCAACCATAAGGACATAGGCACACTTTACCTCTGGTTCAGTTTTCTGATGTTTTTGACCGGTGGCTGTATGGCCATGGTGATCAGGGCCGAACTGTTTCAACCCGGTCTGCAGATAGTGCAACCTGAATTCTTCAACCAGATGACCACCATGCACGGGCTGATCATGGTCTTTGGTGCGGTCATGCCGGCTTTCGTTGGCCTGGCCAACTGGCTGGTGCCAATGATGATTGGTGCGCCGGATATGGCGTTACCGCGGATGAACAACTATAGCTTCTGGATCCTGCCATTCGCATTTTCCATGATGCTGAGCTCACTGTTCATGGAAGGCGGCGCGCCGAACTTTGGCTGGACATTTTATGCACCTCTGTCGACGGAATATGCGCCGCCCAGCGTCACGTTCTTTATCTTCGCCGTTCACCTGATGGGGATTTCGTCCATCATGGGCTCGATTAATGTAGTCGTGACGATCCTGAATTTGCGAGCGCCAGGTATGCGGCTGATGCAAATGCCGTTATTTGTCTGGACATGGCTGATCACGGCTTACTTGTTGATTGCGGTCATGCCCGTGCTGGCCGGTGTTGTCACCATGATGTTGATGGACATTCATTTCGGCACCGCATTTTTTAGCGCAGGTGGTGGCGGTGATCCGGTACTGTTCCAGCACGTATTCTGGTTCTTTGGCCACCCGGAAGTTTATATTATGATCCTGCCGGCTTTCGGGGTCGTCTCGGCAATTATCCCGACATTTGCGAGGAAGCGATTGTTTGGTTATGACTCCATGGTCTATGCCACGGCTTCTATTGCGTTTCTCTCCTTCATTGTCTGGGCGCACCATATGTTTACGGTTGGGATTCCAATCGCGGGTGAGCTTTATTTCATGTATGCAACCATGTTGATTGCAGTGCCGACCGGCGTGAAAGTTTTTAACTGGGTGGCAACCATGTGGCGTGGGTCAATGTCCTTTGAGACACCGATGTTATTTGCGATCGCCTTCGTTATTCTTTTCACAATAGGCGGTTTCTCCGGGCTCATGCTGGCGATCGTGCCCGCTGACTTCCAGTACCACGATACCTATTTTGTAGTCGCACACTTCCATTATGTCCTGGTCCCCGGGTCTGTTTTCTCCATCATGGCCGCTGCTTATTACTGGCTGCCGAAGTGGACTGGCAATATGTATGATGAGTCGCTTGGTAAAACCCATTTCTGGCTTTCGTTTATTGGCGTCAATGTGACGTTTTTCCCACAGCATTTCGTGGGTTTGGCCGGTATGCCTCGCCGGATTCCTGATTACGCGCTGCAGTTTGCTGACTACAACATGATCTCCAGCATGGGTGCGTTCTTATTCGGTTTCAGTCAATTGTTGTTTCTGTTTATCGTGATCAAGTGTATCCGCGGTGGAAAGAAGGCAACGTCCCAGGTCTGGGAAGGTGCACATGGACTGGAGTGGACAATACCTTCACCGGCGCCCTACCACACTTTCAGCACTCCGCCAGAAGATCTGCGCGAAGCTCACGGTTAGGACAAACCCGTGCAAACAGCGCAAAATCGAAAAACCATTACAAAGCTGATTGGCGTTGTCATTGGTATGTTTGCCTTCGGTTTTGCGCTGGTGCCGCTGTACGATGTGTTTTGTGAGATAACCGGGGCAAATGGTAAAACTGCTGGACAGTATGTAAGCAGCTCGGGCGATGCGGTTGATCAGAATCGGGAAATTACGATCCAGTTCCTGACCAACAATAATGCGGGTATGCCGTGGGAATTTCGACCAACTGTGCGTACTCTAAAAGTCCATCCGGGGGAGCTTAATTCAACGGAGTTTTTTGCCAGAAATATATCCGGCAAAACAATGACCGCACAGGCGGTGCCGAGCGTGACGCCGTTTTATGCAGCCGAGTACCTGCATAAAACCGAATGTTTTTGTTTTGAACAGCAGCAACTAGCCAGAGGTGAAGGTCTGGATATGCCGCTTCGCTTTATCATTGATGCGAATATTCCTGCTGAGATCAAAACCTTGACCTTGTCCTATACGTTGTTCGACATAACTGGCGAAGTTGAGGAAACACTGGCGTTGCGACCTTGAACTTAGAGATGTTGAAAAGAATTTTGAAAGAGAAGAACCATTTAATGGAGAAGAACCATGCCTTCTGAAGATACTTACGAAAGTTACTATGTCCCGCACAATAGTATGTTGCCGATCTTTGCCTCGTTGGGAATCTTCCTGACCGTATATGGCGTCGGTAACATGCTCAATGAAGCCAAGGCAGGTATCGACAGCAGCTTCGGTATGCTGGTGTTCCTGACCGGGGGGCTGCTATTGGGTGGCACGTTGTTTGCGTGGTTTAGTAAGGTGATCGCAGAGAATCACGCCAAGATGTACAGCGATCAGATGAATCGCTCTTATGTGTGGGGCATGAGCTGGTTCATTTTTTCTGAAGTAATGTTTTTCTCAGCGTTTTTTGGTGCCTTGTTCTATGTTCGCATGTTTGTGGTCGACTGGATTGGTGGTGAAGGCGACCGCGGCCCGAGCGGCATGTTGTGGCCTGATTACACCCCCGCCTGGCCAATGCTCGAAACCCCCGATCCCTCGCGTTTCCCAGGGCCACACGAGGTCATGTCGCCATGGGGATTGCCATTGATTAATACGGTATTGCTGGTCACGTCCAGTTTTACAGTGACAATTGCACACCACGGCATCAAGGAAGGTAACCGGCAGAAGTTGAATCTCTGGTTGGCGCTGACGATCGCGCTCGGGGTTGTTTTCCTGTTTGTACAGGCTTATGAGTACTATCACGCCTATACAGAACTTGGGCTGACCTTGAGTTCTGGCATCTATGGCACCACATTTTTCATGCTGACCGGTTTCCATGGTGCCCATGTCACACTGGGAACGTTCATGTTGGCGGTGATGATGGGTCGAGCGCTGAAAGGCCATTTTGATGCTGAAGACTGCTTTGGATTTGAAGCTGCCGCGTGGTATTGGCACTTTGTTGACGTGGTATGGCTGGGCCTGTTTATCTTTGTCTACGTGCTTGGAGGCTGATGGCTTCAGCCGCTTCTTAGAAAAGGCCCCACGCGCTGGGGCTTTTTTTTGGTGCGCCAGGCATGGCGCGCAGCGCCGTAGACTGGCGCTATCTCCGAAGCTGTGGTGGCAACGGAGTGACTTGGCGGTGAAAGTCCGCTACCGGCCCGACAAGGGGAACGGTTAGTTGAAGGCAAGGGTGT
>JAJFKA010000009.1 GCA_021773555.1 Gammaproteobacteria bacterium | reverse complement strand
GGCCACGTCAATTTCTTCGTACAAACCTTAACCCCCTGCTGCTGATACTGAGATGCAAGCACGGGACTGGTGTTGCCCGTTATGCGCTGCTGAGCCACTGTTATGTTGCAATGAACAAAAACGAGTTTCGCTAAGTTTTGGGGCCAAATCAAGGCTTTAGTTCAGATCCGACAATCCTCGTGGCGGGGGTCTGGAATTATATTTGATGCGCTGCACAAAATCGATTGACATGTTCCACGCTGCTTATATAATCCGCGCCCATGCACCAGCACGGTTCAATCGGGCCCGGTGGTGCACCAGTTTCGACGCCGACAGAATCTTTATGACCGCTTAAAGCCGCCTTAATACCTTTTGATTACAATCACTTAGGTTAAGGTGCCATGTTGGCATGGACTTTGCGTTATAGAATGCGAGGACCGGCGACTGATCGGACCGCCTGATTATCACGCCTTTATGGAGGATTGTTTCAACATGCAAAAACTCGCCGCTGCTGATGCCAGTTTCCTGTATTCAGAGACGCCGCGATGCCCCAACCACGTCGCCTCGGTACAAATTTTTGAATTACCGGGTGACACAACATCCGGTGCATTTATAGAAGAGCTAAAGCTGTTCATCTCGAACCGCGTCGATCTTGTTCCCTATCTGACGCGAAAATTGCAACTCGACAATGCCAATCTTGATCATCCCTTCTGGATCAGCGACTGCGATTTCGACATCAACAACCACATTACGGAAGTCAGGCTTTCCGGTGCAGGTGACGACGCAGAACTTGAAGACAAGATCGCCGAACTTCACGCTGTTCCGATGGATCGCAGTAAGCCGCTGTGGGCACTCAGGGTGATCACCGGTCTTACCGGAGGCAAAATCGCCTACTACAATCAGGTTCACCACGCCTGCATCGATGGTGTCGCGGCACAGGCAGCGACTGAGTTACTGATGGACAACAGTCCGGTGCATCCTTTCCATCGACCGCCACAGCACTTCCCGGCAGCCGAGAAACCGAGCGCAACTGACCTGTTCCTAGCGTCCCTTGAAAATTTCATCAGCCTGCAACTGGACAACAACAATCGATTTTTCGGCACTGTGGACAGCTTTGTGCGTGCCGGACAGCGGGCAATAGATCCCTCAAAGGGATTTGGCGCGCTGGCGCAACCAGCACCCAGAACCGTCTTTAATCACTGCATCGATCAGGCGCGCAGCTTCGCCACAGGAGAACTGCCACTTGGCAGCGTCAAATCACTTGGCAGGCTAACTGACAGCAAGGTCAACGATGTTTTTATGGCTGTCTGCGCTGGCGGTCTGCGTAAATACCTGCAGGAAAATGACACTTTGCCAGCAACCGGATTGATTGCGGGTTGTCCGGTTTCCCTGCGAATGCCTGGCGACACCCGTATGAACAACCAGGTCACCATGATGAAAGTTAACCTCGCCACAGACATAGCTGATCCCCGGTTACGAATGTTGGCCATCCGCGATTCAGCCACAACAGCAAAACAAGTCACCGCCGACCTCGCCGGTGCTATGAACTCTGACGTGTCAATGCCGGGTCTGCCAGACTTTATCAAAAACTCGTCAGCCGCTGCAGAGCGACTGAATCTGGCAGAGTTCGCATCACCGGCGTTCAACGTATTGATATCAAACGTACCGGGACCAAAAGAAACCCTTTATTCAAACGGCGCACGCATGCTGACACACTACCCGGTCTCAATTCCTGCGCATGGACTGGCCTTGAATATCACCGTGCAAAGTTATGGCGAAACGCTGTATTTTGGCATCACTGCCTGTCGCAAAGCGCTCCCCGATGCCCGCAGATTGCGCGATGACATGTTATCTGCGTTCAAACAGCTGGAAAATGTACTGACCGGAAACGCGGTCACTGCCCTCGAGGCGGGGAAAAAAACCGAATCGACAACGATCGAGGATCGTGCGCCGCGGCCCGCCATGGGACGGGTCGCGTAGTCATCGGCCGGGCGCCAATAAGGCCAATTAACCAGAAATACGTAAATAATTTGAATTCGAGCTTGAATTTTGTGCACTGCACTATATATAATGCTGCGGTGCAACATTAATCATCTCATCAGGAGAAAACAAAATGAACATTATTGAAAAACAAACACAGCTTGGCCGTTCGATCTATGAGATCAACAGCAACACATTGAAAGAGCTCGCTTCACTTTCCCGGGAAAATCTCGAGAAATATTTCGAAGTCAATCGCAACTTCGGTGAGCGCCTGCCACAAGTAACCGATATTTCCACATTCGTCGCGCTCCAGCGTGAATACAACGAGACACTGTGGGGTAATGTTAAAGACGCAGTCGAGACCCACAATGGCATCGTAAGAAGCGCACTCGAAGAAACACGCGATGTTTTTACGCAGGCTTTCAACGCAGACGATGCAACGACAGAAGCTGCCGCCAGCCCGGTTAAATCCACGGCAAAGGCTGTCAAGCCGAAGGCCAAGAGCAAAGCCAAAGCCAAAGCTAAAGCTGCATAAGTCGCCGGAAGGCGTTGATGTTTAAAGTGTCAACAAGTAACTGGTAGCTACTTGTTGATTCTGAGAACCCTGGTTCACCTTCCCTCTTCAGAGCCGGGGTTCTCACCTTTTGTAAAAAATACTTGTGTTTGTTGCATCGCAATATATAATGCTGCACTGCAACAAATCAATATTCGTTCGGAAATACCACTTAAATTAATATAACTGTCGAGGAGAATTAAATGAACATCGTTGAAAAACAAGCAAATCTGGGACGTACACTGTTCGAAATCAATCAAAACACTTTCCAGGAAATCGCCAGGACAACACAGGAAAACGTGCAGAAGTATTTTGCACTGAACTCCGAATTTGGCCAGAAGCTTCCTGAGGTACGAGACATCACTTCATTTGTTGAATTGCAGCGTGAATACGGCGAAACACTGTGGAGTAACTACCAGCAAGCTGCACAAGCGCAGAGCGAGATTCTGAAGTCTGCTGTTGAAGAAACCGGCAATGCAGTTCGCCAGGTGTTCGCTACCCAGGCTTAAGCATTGAAAGTATAGAGAAAAAGGGTTTAACGGCCCTTTTTTTTGCTTCTGAAAAACATCCATCCGGTCGCCAGGTATTTCCAGTAAACTAACGGCCAGCCGCCAACAACCTGGAGCGTTACAGTGAAAATCACTATTGATGTCGATATCGATCCCGAAGAACTACGGCGTTTCCTCGGCTTACCCAATGTTGCCCACCTTCAGGACCAGATGTTGAAAAATGCGCAGGAGTACCTGAAAGACGCCGGTCAAACCCAGTATGCCGACATGATCTCAGGTGCCATGCAACCGCTATTCGCCTATCAGAACTGGGTACAGCGCATGCTGACAGGCGTCGAGCCAGACGCCAAACCCGCTAAGTCGCCCGATGAGTAGAGGGCGGGTCCTCATCACGGGAGCGTCCACTGGAATCGGCGCTGCGCTGGCAATGGAATTTGCACAAAACGATTTCGATCTGATCATTACAGCGAGACGCGAATCCGCGCTTAACGCCGTACGCCAGTCAATCCTCGATGAAGTCGGCTCCGAGATCGACGTGACAGTGCAGAGCGCAGATCTCATGGCGCCAGATGGAGCATCCGAATTGATCGCTCGTGTGTCTGAATCTGGTCTGGACATCGATATTCTGGTCAACAATGCCGGTGTCGCCGTGTCCGGGGAGTTTACCGAAATCGATGAAGCCGAAATCGAAAACCTGCTCATGCTGAATATCGTTTCACTTACCCGCCTGACCCGCCACTTCATTGCGCCAATGCGCAGGCGTGGGAACGGCAGAATTCTCAATGTCGCGTCGGTTGCAGCGTTCCAACCAATCCCCAGTATGGCCGTCTACGCCGCCAGCAAATCCTATGTCCTGTCCCTGAGCGAATCACTCTCAGAGGAGTTGCGAGGTTCGGGAGTTTCCGTTACTGCATTGTGCCCGGGGCTGACCAAAACCGAGATGGTTACGGCCCAAAAAGGAGACAGTGTGCCCGATTTCCTGATGTCGTCCGTTCAGGACGTCGCCAGGGATGGGTTTGCTGCGGTCATGGCACGGGAGGTCATAAGGATACCCGGTGTCGCGAACCAGGCAGCTGTTACCTGGGCGCACTTCCAGCCCCGGTGGTTGATTCGAGGACTTGGCGGACTTGCTTCACGACTAAATCCGGCAAATGCCACAAAGCGCTGACGGCGCTCGGAACACCAAACCCGGTTCTCAAAGGGTTGATAAGCACAAAAACCCGTGTAAAGTTCACAGGCTGACAATTCCACGTAAACAACTGAAGAACACTGAAAGCATGTTGAACCAGGATTTTAAGAACATATTCAAAACGCTCCTGTTAATAACCGCACTTACGGTCGTTTCCAGCACTTACGCAACCTGTAACGATGAAGCCAACAAGGCGCGTATGGAGAACAGGCTCGACGATGCCATGGAAATTCTGAACGCGTGTCTGGACGAAGAATTAAGCCGAATTGCCAGAACCTACCTGTTACTCGGGCTGACCCATTACGAACATGGTGACCACCGAAAGTCGATTCGCGAGTACACCAACGCTATTGAGACTGCACCTAACTACGTTACGGCCTTTGCCAACCGCGGATTAAGCTATACAGAACAGGGCGACTATAAGAAGGCACTTGAAGACTTCAATGAAGCGCTGCGACTAGATCCGGAATACATGCAGGCCTATTACTTCCGTGCATTCGCCCATGAAGGAAAAGGTAAGCATGCTTTGTCGATTGCGGACTACAGTAACGCGATTCTGTACGCAGACGACTCTGAAGAACTGGCAACCATCTACTACCATCGTGGTCGCGCCTATCATCAGATACATGATGAAAAATCATCACTCGCGGACTATCAGCAGGCGCTGGAAATCAATCCTGAATACACAGAAGTCTATTTTTCCAGGGCGCTGGCTTTCCAGCAGACTGATCAGGAGGCTGCTGCTATCGCTGACTACTCAAGGGTTATCGAGTTGCAACCTGATCATGCACAAGCATTTTACAACCGCGGACTGCTGTACAAAAAAGCAGGCACCGATCATCTGGCGATTCGCGATTACAACAATGCGATCAAGTTCAAACCACGCTACACACGCGCCTACGTGAATCGAAGTTATGCTTACCTGATTCCCATCATTCCTCTGCTGCTGGTTCTGGCTCTGGGTTAGCAAAACTAACCTTCGTCACAACCTTCCGACTGCTTCTCAGCAACCTTATCGTCCACCTGCATAGTCCACCTGTCCGAATTACCTGACCGACGGTGATGGCGTCGCTCGTTTTGTGACGGGATTCAATTAATACCCACACCAAATCAACTATCTTGACTACCCGCTCAAAACAACGGCGGATTGTCCTTAGAGGGCTGTCATCCGGGGAGATCAAAATGGATTTGAGAAACTTTTTGAAATGGAGTGTATTGCTGATCGCATTCATCGCCTACAAACAGGTCGATGCAAGTCCAAAAACCTCAACCACAACAATCAGCGAGATGACTGTTGTCACTAACAAGGCAGAAACGCGAGGCCCACAACGTGGCGACGGTTTCGCTTATTTACAATCCACCCGAATCGGTTCATCTTGTACGCAACTCAGCAATAATTCGGACTCAGGTGTCCAGCGAGAAAACACGAGCAACTAACTACGAAACCGCTGACGATCTGATTCTGTCACGTCAGGCTGAGTTGCTCGCGAGTGTTCTACGCACAGTCGCTATCATGACATTCGTCGCAATATTGTTGATTCTCTTCCTTCCTGGCTTTTCCACTTCGGGTGATGTGATGGAGCCGTTTCTACGCAATCTAGTGGTGATCATCGTCATCATCGGACTGATCTACGCGCTGCAACGAGGTTGGGTCATCCAGACGTTCGTCGCGGTAATCTCCTTCTCGTTAATCATCACACCCTACACAGTACTGATGGAAGCCCCTGGTAACATGCAGATGATGGCGATCATGTTTCTTCCTATCGGGCTGGCAGGGTTTCTACCAAAACGCAGCCAGTTCTGGCTGGTTTACTTAACAACAGTTCTGATTACCCTTGCCACTGCATGGGCAATCGTGGTGTACAAGGATGTCGACATCGGCTATCGCTCCGTCGTGACCCTCTGGATGTTGATGACCATCATGGCGCTGATGACCGACGGCATCAGCAGTTCCTATCGTCAAAGTATCCGTTTCACCTTCGAGCACTTGCAGGAAATTCAAGCCGCACACGCTCGAATGAACGAGATTAACCGGGAATTGAATCAGGCTGTCACCGAGCGAATCAGAGCCCAGAGTGACAGTACCCGCAGCGCCCAGATTGAACGCCTGGCGCTGGAAGCTGCAGGAGCCGGCATTCTCAAAGTTGATCTCATCAGCATGGCCGTTGAGATATCCCCGGAAATTCTCTCGAAAGCCGCCATCAACAAGCGACCAGAAAACTGGGACCAGTTACTGACGCTGATGGTCGCACCGGACAGGGAAATTCTGTCATCAGCGATGCAGCAGATTCTGAAGGGTGAGAGCCGAACGCTTAATGGTGAGTTCCGGTTACGAGGAGATGGCAACCAGACCTGGCTGTTAGCTGCAGAATCAGGCAGTCCCGATTCCGCCAGCACCAGAACCCTGACAGGAGTTCTGGTAGATGTTTCAGAAAAGATGATACATGCACGTCGCCAGCAGGCGCTTAACGAGAAGCTCAAGGATACCCAGAAGCTGGAAAGCCTCGGTCTTATGGCCGGCGGCATCGCTCATGATTTTAACAACCTGCTGCACGTAATTGTGCTCGATGCCGACATTGCGCGACGATCGAGTGGCTTGAGCAACGCTGCTACTGCACTGCTCGACAACCTGCTGACCACGGCCGACCGGGCGTCGGATCTTTGCTCGCAACTCCTTGCATATTCAGGCAAGGGTCAGTTCCTGATTGAACCGTTTGATTTGGAAGACCTGGTTTCAAACATGGGCAAGTTGTTGCTGGTCGGCACCCCGTCGAACGCCCGGGTGCATTACGAACTGGACGGGTCACGACCTGTTATTAAGGGCGATATCACCCAGATCAGACAAATTGTCCTGAACCTCATCACTAACGCAGGGGAGGCTATTGGAGATCAGGCAGGGACCATAACATTGGGGACCAGTACCATCGTGATTGAACCGGAAAACAACCGGCGCGCCTACAACAATACAAACCTGCCGCCTGGACAGTACGCCTGTATCAAGGTTATCGATACGGGCTCAGGCATGAATGAGGCAACCATAGAAAAAATATTTGATCCATTTTTCACAACAAAGGCTGCCGGGCGAGGACTTGGCTTATCGGCCGTACTCGGCATCGTTAAAGGGCATCATGGTTCAATTTCCATTGACTCAATTCCCGGCGTCGGCACAACAGTTTCCGTACTGCTGCCTGTGAGCAGCGCGCTGCTGGAATCCGTACCCGTGCCAGCACAGACCATCAGTTTGCGCGCGGCGGGTAAAATTCTCTTCGCAGACGATGAAAAAGATATCTGTAACCTGGCAGAAATGGTGTTGTCGAAAGCGGGTTACGAAGTTATCACTGCCGCAGACGGACTCGAGGCAATCACACTATTCCATGAGCACCAGGCGGAACTCGTCATGGCCATCCTGGATGTCATGATGCCTGGCAAGACTGGATTTGAAGTCATCGATGAAATTAAAGCTATGCGACCGCAGCTACCGGTCATACTCTCGAGCGGGTACAACGAAAACGACGCACTGCAAAGGCTTGCGAATCATCCTGCATCCACCTTCCTGAAAAAACCCTATATGGCGGATACCCTTGAAAAACGCGTTCGCGAAATGCTGAACGGATCGTACTTCAACGCAACAGATCAAACACGTGGTTATACTTCAGGATGAATTCGCCCCTGGGTTCTGCCGGCGCAAAACGACTGTCATCATCCACTTCGTTGTATACCAGATACAGACCAGTGTCTGCCGAGACCAGCCACGCGAACCTCACGTTGGTTGCCACCACTGATGACAGTTTATCGTACTGTACAAGGGCCTGGAGAGATATCTTCGGCGTAAACGAGTAGGACAGGCGTAATCGACCTACATCAATCGTGAAATCCCGTCCTGGCCCCAGATCTATCTCGTCATGTATCCACGACAATTCGGATGAAAAAGTCTGGCCTATGCGATAGCCGATGGTTGGTTTTATCTCAACCCGGTCACCACCAAAAAGTCCCCCGACGGCTACATCAAGTCGCAGATTTAGCGGCGCACTCTGATCCGTTATGAAAACGAGTGCTACTTCCTGGTCATCATAACTATTCGCCGGAACGGTGATACCGTCTGCAATTTCAAACGGCGTCAGTACACCTTCATGAAACAGATTTACCCCGGTATGGATTTCTGTTCTGTTTTCCCATTCCCAGTGGGTATCGACATGGGTAAAGCTGGTGGTGTGAAAGCCATCAAAATTACGAAAAGTGCGATACGCGATGTGAGGTCTTATCTCGTATAGACCGCGCATGTCCGAAGGGCGATACCGGCGCATAGCAAACAGTTCAAGCTGTCGATAATCTCGTCTCGAGAGAAAGCCAACTTCTGGATTAAAATCAGCTCCCACTTCTGTGTAATGAATCCTTGAAATCCACGCCTCAGAGCTGAAGTCGCCCCGAATGCGTAACGCATGATCCTTACCGTCACGCCCGGGCGTACTCGTCCTGGCGAGAAATCCCGACACTGTGCCGCTGGTACCCAGTCCCATCCGCCCATCAATTGCATATGTCCTGTTGTAATCATTATGCTTGTCACCAATGATGCTGCCATCGCCCTCGCGATTAACAAACATAGCGCCAACTGAAGACCTGTTTCCAAACTCCTGGCTGACTCTGGCCACCGTGTAGTCATTTTCGGGCGCCACCCCTTTTACCCGTTCAGAGCGCATTTGCAGGAAACCAACGTTTGTTTTATCACCAATCTTTCCTGATAGGCGAGCACCTCCAACGATGGGAATCGGAACGCCATTTGGTCCAATGCCAATACGACGGCTGAAAAACAGTTCTACAGCGCTGCTGACGCCAACTGAAAACTGGTCAGCATTCTCCAGAAAAAATGGCCGTTGCTCCGGCAGAAACAGACTGAATCGATCCAGGTTGACCTGTAGTTCATCAACCTCCACCTGGGCGAAGTCCGTGTTATAGGTGACATCCAGAGTCAGGCCTGGCGTGATCGAATACTTAGAATCAAAACCAGCTTCATAATCCGAGTTGCCGGCTATTCCCCCACCCTGCTCTCTTTTTGCCAATACATAAGGAATAAACTTCAAATTTCGCTGCGCGGGAACGTGTATACCCTGGACCGAACCCGCATCTGAGATGCGGTAGAGATTATATTGCCGTTCAAGGGGGGACCAGTAGACTATCTCATTGGTTCTCGGGATGTTACGTTCAATGTTGATTCCCCAGGTCTGCAGTCGCGCACTGCTATATCGGAGCGAAGTGAAAGGGATCGCCATTTCCATACTCCAGCCGTAGCTGCCAATCTCCGTTTTAACCTCCCAGTTTGTGTCCCAATTGAGGTTAAAGCCGCCGCCGCCTGATCCAAAGGAACCCTCGCCTCCCTTCGTTACCTGGCCGTCATATTCAATCCCCGCTGGATTGGTTCCAAACACAAGCCCATTTTGCTGATCCTGAAAACTGTCAATGATGATTTGAATGCTGTCTGCATCTGAAAGATCCGCATCACGACGAGAATCTGTTACGACGATGCCGTCAGGGTCATCGTCGTAACAGATTGCGCCAATATAGAGGGTATCTTCTGTAAAACCGATGAAGACCTCAGTACGCTGCGTTGCTTCTCGCCCCTCAGCGGGTCTGATCTGCGTGAAGTTGCTCATCGGAACTGCGCCCGCCCACGCAGGATCATTGCGCACATCGCCGTCAAGTCTCGGTGCCGAGAGAAAAGCCTTAGCCGTAGAAACCGGTTTGTCCTGCGTGGCGGCATTAAGCCCCTCAGCGAAAACCATCAGGATCAGCACTAACATCACTATTTTCAACAGCACACCTCAATTTTTTAACTTGGACAGCTTCGGCCCGGATAGAATACCATGACACCTGCGATGACTTCTAAAGAGGCGGCAAAGGATGGATCAGCTTTTAGTACGACCGGATTTGGATGCGCGATATGAGGATCCTGCTCGACTGTCACGTCGCGACTTTCTTGGCGCTGTCGCTGCAGGGACCTTGTCCGCGGGATTGATCTCTGAAAGCGCGACCGCCAAACCGGTACTCCCTGACAGCGCCATGGCGGCACCAGATAATGATTCCTACTGGAATCACATTGCTGATCAGTTTCTCATTCGCCCTGATGTTACCTACATGAATACCGGCACCCGGGGGCCATCTCCTGTCGCCGTTTATCGGGCACAAATCGATTCGATTAAACTCGCGAATCAGGACCGGCTGAGTTACGCAGCACATGTTTACAACGCTGATTTCAAGTCCGCTGTTCGGCTTAAGCTCGCAAAATTTGTCGGCTGCAAGCCAGGTGAGATCGCTCTGACCAACAATACAACCGAGGGTATGGTCACCGGTACCTTCGGGCCTGACATGAAACCGGGTGACGAAATCATATACACGAATCACGATCATTCCAGTGGCGGGCAGCCCATTAACCTGCGTTGTGCAAGGCAGGGCACGATCCCGGTTATGGTGGATCTTTCCGCGCCGCAGTTTCATCCACCCAGGTCTCCATCGGTGATTGTTGACGCTTTTGAGCAGGCGATCACACCGCGAACCCGATTGATAAGTTTATGCCACGTTAACTACACAGACGGTTGTGTCCTGCCAGTTGAAGAAATCTGCAAGATGGCGAGGTCCAAAGGTATTCTGACGCTGGTTGATGGCGCGCATCCACCCGGCATGATGGATCTTGATATCGCCTCGTTAGGTTGTGATATGTATGCAGGGGCCTGCCACAAATGGATGCTGGCCGGGCAACTCACGGGGTTTCTGATGGTCAGGGAAGACGTACTTGAGCGTGTCTGGCCAAGCAACTATTCCGGACCGGTCAATGGCCTGAGCCTGTACGGCAAGCCAGCCTCTGATGCACAGGTCAGTCGCGCTCAAACTGCAGAGAAATATGAAATGCATGGCTCGACAAACTACGGAATCGGCGTAACCATCGATGCTGCACTGAATTTTCACAACCGGATTGGTCAACAGGCCATCGAGCGCAGAGACAGATTCCTAATGGCGCGGGTGAGATCAGGACTACAGGAGATTCCTGGATGCCAGATCTACTCCTCTGAGGACGAACGTCTTTGCGCAGGGCTGGTTTCCTTCAAAATCAAAGGAGTCGATCCTGTCGCACTGAATGAAGCCCTGTGGGCGAGGCACAGAATCTACATCCGCAACGTGTCGCACCCGGAAATAAACTGGAATGCCAATCGGGCATCGCTGCACATTATGGTGAAAACAAAACAGGCGGATGATTTTGTTGCAGCCGTTGCTGAATACGCGAAGAAACCGAAGCGCTAAGGAACATTGCAGTCGCTTTGAGCTTCGATCGCTGGCTGCAAATCCAGCTCCGCTCGCAGCGCGACCCTGAGGCAGAATCCTGGATTACCACGACCCGGAACCAGGGCTGCACCCTGATCCAGAAATCCCAGCGCTGCCAGCGGGTCTCGGATTAGAGTCTCATCGGGAAACGCCAGTATATAGGCCATCATGTAATAGTAAGAAGCGATCTCCCGATCAGGCGTCTCATGTCCGAAACGACCGTCAAACGGCAGCGCTGTTGCCAACAAAACATTATCGGGCATGGGGTAAGCGGGATTGGCCAGGATAGTGGACATTGACGCCAGCATGCCTGGAAATGTTGCCTGTACCAGACGCAGTATCGTAACCTCTGATTCCTTAATTCGCTGCGTGAAAGCATAGGTGGTGAGATTCCCACCGAGCGCGAGTAATAGCTGATGCGCAAA
Source organism: Gammaproteobacteria bacterium (assembly GCA_021773555.1). Taxonomy (GTDB): domain Bacteria; phylum Pseudomonadota; class Gammaproteobacteria; order Pseudomonadales; family Azotimanducaceae. Next base: position 73,975 of record JAJFKA010000009.1, on the reverse strand, counting down.
GTACAGGGTATTAGGGTCTTTGATGTCTTTGTCCAGGAAACGCTTCACCAACGGATTGACCAGTTTATCGAGCCCTGGCAACACACCACTGCCAGCGGTTTTTTCGGCCACCGGCGACACGTGCTCGAGGAATAATCCATAGTCCACGCCCGTGGGCAGCCAGGGAATGCCCACCGAATACAGCGGCGAGAGTGTGTCCACGAAACGCTGCTTGAGTGCAACATCGCCCCGGGGAAGTTTCTCACCAAGGAAGAGATTCTCCGCTTCATAAAGATTCACATCCGGGCGAACCCCTGCGACCTGGTGGAGATAGGAAATCGGACCGATCTGGGGATCAGAAGTAACCACAAGCGAGGCTTCCGGCTTCAGGCTGGTGAGCAGGAACCTGGCGTAATCATTCGCCAGTGTGTCTTTATGGCGATCATTCCAACCGGCATTCGTTACCACGACAATGAGCATCATGCCCGCCACAAACACTATCTTGCTGCGCGGCCATCCTTTGACAGTCCTGCCGATCACAGTCAATCCTTCGGCGATGAGTACGGCAAGACATAACCAGGCAACCAGAGGATAGGGCCGGAAAACCGCCTGGTGGATGAAATCGAATTCAAAACCCAGCAGCCAGACCAGGAGAATTGTATTGCCAGCAACAATGACAGCGAGACCGGCGAATAAGAACCGGTTTGCAACCAGACCAGCCGTCAGGCCGACAATCGCTATGAATCCGAAAAACAGCCCGTACTGGCGTGCCGCCTGTTCCAGCAGCCAGAAAAGAAACTGGATTTTGTCCTGCAGAGTCTCCGTCGCCGACTGATCAACCCCCTGGTAGGCTTCTCGCGCGACATAGGCAACAAACGACGTCAGGGTGTTTATGGGTCCCGAGTAACTGAAGACCGGATCCGGCTTCAGCAGCAAAACCAGGTACGGCGATAGTCCGATAACAACTGCCAGGCAACACAGCAGCCAGGTCACCGGGGACCTCGCCAGCATCAGCAGCGCTTCATGTCTGGCCAGACAGATGATCAGCAGGCCCGGACAGGACAACAAAACCAACGGCCAGTGATTTGATAAGCCGAAGGATAGGGTAAGTACCAGCAACACCAGGTATCGCCGTTTCGGTCGTTCCTTGAAGCAGATTGCCAGGTAGATCGCAATCGCCACCAATAAAGTGTTGAGCGTATACACTTCGATGACAATGGACTGTGCCCAGAAATCCCTGGATAAACCAAGCAGGACCGCCGCTGAAAAGGCAACCGGCACACCGAGGCCAGTTTTTCTTACCAGGTGATAGACAACAAGGCAGGTCAGTACCGCGAACAGCGCACTCAACGAATTACCGAGAATCACAGGATCAAACGGCATCTGAAACCAGGGCACGCAGACCAGCGTGAACAGCGGATAACCCGGTGGATGGGCAATGCCATTAAATTCACAGACCTCAAGAAACAATCCCGCATCTTCGAACGTTACAACTCCTGGCATGCTGAACCCGTAGGCAAGCACGAGTATCAGGGAAATCGCAATGCAAACAACTGTATCAAGGCGGCTCGAAGTCATATTTATTTACGTCGGAGAAGTGGACCTCGTGTGCGGGGCGGTATTCATGTTAACAACATTCCATTGTGGACGCTCAATCACACTGACGACAGCGACTGCAAACAGCAGTAGTAATCGGACTACAGATCAGCCAAATTAGTCAATTCGCTTTTGGAAAGACTCCCGACCATGCCCCAACTTCTCCGATCAAATGCAAGAACTGCCGGGCAACTCATCGCTCTGGTGGTGCTGACATTTGCAGCCTACCACCAGGTCGTCACACACCAATTTGTCTGGGACACAATTCCATTTGTCGTCGAAAACCCGTGGGTCCACAACCTCAATGGCGAAAATTTCCTGTCAATTTTTACCGAGGCACACAAGGCTAACTGGCAACCAATTGTGTGGTTGTCTCACAGTCTCGACTTCTATTTCTTCGGCACCGAACCAGCGGGGCATCATCTGGTGAATGTGTTGCTACACCTCACTAACGTTTTTCTGGTCTGCTATCTGGTGCGCTTGCTGCTACAAAAACAGCATTTTTTTAATCCTGAAGAAATCTCGTGGATCGCATTTCTGTCAGCGGCAGCATTCGCGGTGCATCCCCAACATGTGGAATCAGTCGCCTGGGTAGTTGAACGAAAAGACGTGCTGTACAGCGTATTCATGCTTGGTTCAATGATCACCTACCTGCAGACTAAAAACCATTCAAGCTCGCCACGGCTTAACCGGTGGCTGCCATTCACACTTTTTCTTCTGGCAGTGGCAAGTAAACCCATGGCTGTCACTCTGCCACTGGTGTTGTTGCTGATGGACTGTTATCCGTTGCAACGTCTGACGGCGGTCAACAAAACAGTAATTTTCGCAGTTGGTGAGAAGTGGCACTATTTTCTGGTGTCCCTCTGCGTCGCACTGATTACCCTCAAGACCCAGAGTATCGCCATGCCGACACTCGATGCACTGCCGGGCTGGGCACGAGGTCTCAACGCGCTTGATAACACCTGGTTCTATCTGAGACATTATCTGATACCAGTTAACCTTTCTCCGTTGTACCCGTTTCCGCTGGACAGTATGGCATCAATAAAATTCTGGGGGCCCGGGGCAGTTTTTCTCACCGGCACTTCCGTGATTTCCGTAATTCTGTGGCGGCGTATGGTTCAGTGGCCGTTGATGCTCCTGGGGTTTTATGTGCTAACGCTATTGCCGGTTTCTGGCTTGATACATGTCGGACCAGCCAAAGCCACCGACCACTATACCTATCTGTCGACACTACCTTTTAGTCTGTTGATTGCCGTGGCTATCGTGGCTGGCTTTCACCTGTTCACGAAATTCAGACCAGCCATTCTCGCCCTGACAATTTCCTACTATGTCTTTCTGTTACTGGTTTGCGTCCAACAGGTGACTTACTGGAACAATCCCCTTTACCTGTGGGGAAGGGTCGTGCAGCTCTATCCAACCTCAAGTCTGGGGCATCGCAATCTGGCGGCCGCCTATGTCTCAATCGGCGATCAGCAGCGCGCATTGGAACATGCTCTGATCAGTGAACATCTCGGGGGTCCGATCGACGACTACCTGGAGAAGCTCAAGCGATCAATTGAGCAATCCGTGCCAGAGAAATGATTCCTTGTGGAGCAAACATCCTCAGCGCGCAGATCAACCGGCAGGATATTCCTCATGCTGAGGTGCATCATCAATGATCGTAACCCAGGGGGCTTTTGATCCAACAAAATAGTGTGCTGAGGTACGCACGCCGGGATCCCCATCAATCAGGCCAGCGGGAATGTACACCTCCTGCTCACCAACCATCGGCAGGTTCGATCCACACACTGTGCAGAATGCCCTGGCGCCATTTTCTGAGGACTGGAAGCTGCCGACCAGGTCCTGTCCACAAATAAGCTGAAATTCATTCGCTGAACACCCGACAAATGTCGCGTAATCACTACCATGTGCTTTCCGGCACATAGAGCAGTGGCAATCGACCATCGTCGTGCATTCACCTTGAATCTCAAACCGGTAACCCTTGCATAAACAACCACCACTCAACATAACAAACCTCCACATTTGAAAAAGTGAACCTGATGCCTGGACAATGATAGTGGACGATCAGGCGCTACTCAAATCGCCGCAGGCTTTTCATTTCAGCGCAGAAATTGAGAAGATGGCGAATTCTCTTTCAGGTAACGAACCATGCGACTTTGTTTAACCGTGCTTGCTTCTGTCACGCTGGCGTTTTCAATGACCTCGGCCAGAGCTATCGAATCAGTTGATCTGGCTGCCGAGGCATTGATCGTCGACACTCACATCGATGTGCCTTTTCGTGTTTATCGAAATCCCGAGACTGACGTAACCCGGCGAACCGCCGAAGGTCAGTTTGACCTGGATCGGGCTAAATCAGGTGGGCTAAACGTTGCCTTTATGTCGATTTATATTCCTGCCAGTGTCGATGAAGCAGGGAACGCGAAATCACTGGCGGATGAGCTCATTGCGCTTGTGCATAAAATCGCCAGCACCGCGCCTGATTCCCTGGCGGTGGCAACCTGCACCCGGGATGTCGAGGTGCAGAAATCAAAAGGCCTGCTTTCATTACCACTCGGTATGGAGAACGGGGGACCAATCGAAGGCGACCTTGGCAACGTCGCATATTTTCGAGACAAGGGGATACGTTACATCACACTGGCTCACTCAAAGTCCAATCACATTTCAGATTCGTCCTACGATAGTAACGAGCCCTGGCAGGGGCTATCTGAATTCGGACATAAACTGATTCCTGAAATGAACAAGCAGGGAATTATGGTCGACATTTCCCATGTTTCGGACAACGCCGCCTGGCAGGTACTCGAAAGCTCAAAGGTTCCCGTAATCGCTTCGCACTCGTCCTTACGGTTCTTCGTTCCTGGATTTGAGAGAAATATGACCGATGAGATGGTTGTTGCACTCGCCCGGAACGGCGGTGTTATCCAGATCAACTTTGGCAGCAGTTTCCTTACTGCCGCTGCCCGGAGCTGGTCAAAAAACCGCACTTCGGCGATCAGTGCTTTCCAGGAGGAGCACAACCTGCAAAGCGATTCTGAGGAAGTCGCTGCGTTCAGACAGGACTGGACGATGCAACACCCTTACCCTTTCGCGCGTCTTGCCGACGTCCTTGATCACATCGACAGGGTTGTCAAACTGGCCGGTATCGACCATGTCGGAATCGGCTCAGACTACGACGGAGTCGGTCCAACCTTGCCTGAAGATCTAAAAGATGTGTCAAGTTACCCGAACCTTATCGTCGGATTGCGAGCACGTGGCTACAGTGATGACAATATCAAGAAGGTGCTCGGCGGAAACCTGATGCGGGTGTGGACTGAAGTAGAAAACTATGCAATCGCTAACGGTAACGGTCCTTCGTGCGAATCCAGTTGAGAAAGCAGAACCGATTAGGGTAATTCTTTCCGGGGTTGGTTGAGTCCCTTTTTGTGGAGCGCCTGAAGGCCATAAGGCAGGGCCAGCAGCACCGTGAAATAAACGGCGTTAGCGGGAATCCTCAAGTTAAAGTCTGCTGTGGCATGAATCAGCATCGAAACTGTACCGGTCAGGCAACCGAAGGCGATACCGCGAATAAATCGGGAGTACCTGAGCCCCAGCAACCGAATTTGTAACGCAAGCGACATCACCAACAGGACCAGCAACGGCAGGCTGCCAACCAGGCCCAGTTCGACTACAAACTGAAGATAGTCATTTTCCGCATATTTGAAGTGTAACTTCACATCGTCACCACGGTACTGCGTAAATGCATACCGATAAGCTCCGGCGCCAAATCCGACGAGGGGTCTGTCGCTGATCATGGCAAGGCTATAAGCGTTGATCTCATCGCGCATCTCGGTGTCCAGTGACAGGTTTTGTACACGCTCACTGATCCGGTCAATGCCAAAGTAATTGCCCACAAATGCCGCATCAATAATGAGGACGCTAACCAGAAAAACCGCAGTCGGTACATGGAACCGACGAGTGCGCACCGCCAGAATCAGCGCACTAATAACAATGCTGGTAAAAAAAGCAATATTGGCCATCCGTGATGCGCTCATCACCAGACCGATAACCAGGATGACCAGCAACAAGCGAAGCCGACCTTTCGGACCAGTGACGATATCTATCAGATTGATCAGGCGATTTTTTACGTTCCTCGGTGCTTCATCGATACCTTGCATGGAGATCATCAATCCCAGCCCAACTGACAAAGACATTTCAAGATAGCCGCCGAAGTGGTTGGGATTGGGAAAGCTGCCTCTGGCGGCAGGCTCGAACCCCAGTAATGTCATAAAGATTCCAGAAACCGCCTGCAACAATCCGCAGAGCAGTAAAACGTAGCAGAGAATTAGAGTCCGCCGCTGGCTATCAACCAATCCCACGGTGATCATAAAAACGCACAGCAGGGTGATGCTCTTGTACAGCTCTTTTTCGGTTGAGAAACTATCCAGACTCGTTACAGAATAAACACCCAGCAGTTGCATGCCGATCCATAAAATCAACAGCAGGAAAGCCACAATGGCCGCGCGCAGTACCCGGGAGGATTCAAGCAACTGGCGACTTTGCGGCAAGGTCACTAACGCCAGCACACAAATCACCACGCTAAAAAAGGGCCACGCCCAATCCCGATTACCGGCGTAGGCTAACGGAAGAAGGCCCAGGCATAGCATCAGGATCGTCGAAGTTACATTTCTGCTTCGATCTGTGATGTCCATATCAGCGAGCGTGAGCCATAACGAGCGTATCAATCGCAGTCACTTGCCTCAGCAGATAATCTTCCTGCCGGAATCTGCCCACGACCGACGCGCGCGCCTTCCTACCCATGGACGCTCGCGTCTCTTCGTCCTCAAATAAGCGATCGATCAGGCCCGCAAGCGCCACACAGTCATGGGGCTCGTAGAGCAGGCCATTATCGCCATCAATAATTTCTCGGGCGCCCCGAATTCGTGTTGCTATGCAGGGTAGCGCTGTACTCATGGCCTCTAACAAAGAGCGGGGCATACCCTCAGCATAGGAAGGATGAATAAACAGGTCGGCACTGCGGAGATACGCTTCCACATTATCGACCATTCCCGTCACATGAATCTGGCTGCCGAGTCCGAGCGTGTCGATCAATGCCTGAAACGCTCCCGCTGAGGGAGCAATGTCCTGCTTGATATTGCCTCCGATAAATACCATCTCTATGCAGTCACGATGCTGCGAGCGGGAAAGTGCACGCAGGATATCTTCGAAGCCCTTGCCTGCAACCATCCGACCCACGGCACAAATACGGAATTTTGCACTCTTCTCCCCGTCAGGCAGAGGTCCTTCCGGATTAAACCGATCTGTATCCACACCATTTCCGATCGTCTGTATTCTTTGCGGATCAATCCAGCCCTTGCGTGTCACGTACCGGGTGTCCTCATCACTCTGACTCAGGGTGTGGGTGGTGATGTGCGCAAGCATTCGTTCAAAAACCTCGGTCAACCGGTAACTGACCCAGCTCTGATTATCCTGGAAGTAGAATCCGTGGGCTGTATACAGGTTCACCGGCACCCCGGCGAGTGCGGCCGCACACCGCGATACGATACTGGAATTTCGGTTATGTCCATTCACTACATGGAATCCACCAACATCCAGGAAAAGGCGCATCTTTCTGATGGCACGAACAAACTGAGCCGGCGACCCCTTTCTCGGAAATTCGAAGTGATGCACTTTTATTCCCAGGGCAGCAAATTCTGCTGTCGCAGATGTGCCTTCAGTCAGGCACTCAACGGTGTAGCCACTATCCTTAAGCGCTAACACAAGCGGCAGTAAAAACTTACTCAGGTAAAAATCTGTGTTACAAACCTGCAGAATCCTGACCTCATGTTTTTGCATCTCATTTCCCAGTCTGACGGGATTCAATCACCTTTGCAGGAACGCCCCCAACTACATCGTTAGCGGCAACATTTTTGTTCACAAGGGAACCGGCGCCAATTATCGCGCTATCGCCGATGGTGATACCTTTGAGCAGGGTTGCTTTTGCTCCGATCCATACGTTTCGCCCAATAAGAATCGGCGCATTCACGAAAGGCTGCTCACGGTAGGGTCCACCGCCGAGATCTGTGCCATGTTGCTGGTCCCGAATAGTGACATTTTCGGCCACCAGCGCATCCGCGCCGATGATAATGCTTTGCCTTGCAGTAACTATCGTGGCTGGCCCGATAAAGCTGTTATCACCAACTTTGATCTCACCATGTTTACAGATTAACTCAGACATCCTCGAAATGTGGACGTTACACCCAAATACAATAACACCACCATCCGTCGCGCGAATGATAACGCCGGATTCAACCCGGCAACCCGCTCCAAAAATAACGGTTTGATAGCGTAAATTGATCCAGACCTTTCTCCACGCGGAGTTCAAAGTCGCCATCGCGCTCGTCAGTCCGCGTAATAATTTCGCCAATCGGTCCCGCAACATAAATATTTCCCCACGCCAATCGGTATGCAGCTCATCGCCAGTGATTCTAGCAGCAATCCCGGATCAAACAGCGCACTGCAGTTGTTGTAATCCACTCTGGTACCTGCCAGCACTTATCCCCGAAGTCAGTTCGGGTCATTGTTTATGGTTAGTGAACTGTTTATCCTGTTTGCCAAACCCGTGCTACGGCCTTGTCTAATTTATACAGGTGTGGCGGCACAGCGCCCGAACAATGATAAGAAACCTTAGCCGTTATTTATTTCGACGCCCGTCAGCCTCGGACGACAAGGTGACAGACTACTTCCTCCGTGGCGGGTTGACGTCAATAACAGTACGCACTGTCGGTCTCGCGCTGGGACTTCTGAGCCACATGTTGCTGTCCAGGGCACTCGGTGCGGACAGTTACGGGGCTTATGCGATCGCACTCGGCTGGTGCCTGATTCTGGTCATTCCGGCGAAATTTGGACTTGACCATACTGTCGTTCGCTACGCGTCGGTTTACCTGACGGAGAATCAGCCCCATCGACTACGTCAGCTGTATAAATTCTCATCACAAATTCTGCTGCTTTGCACTGGCATCATCACTATCGTGCTGGTCACCCTCGCTGCACTCAAGCCTGATCTCCTGGGACTGCATAATTTCAGTGACGTTGGCTGGGTCGTACTGCTAATCGGCAGTCTGGCCTTCGTCGGTGTGTACTCCATGTTTTTCAGGGCAATGAAGAAGATTTTTCAATCACAATTCTACGAACAGATCCTCCGCTCGGCGGTATTGATACTGTTGGTCGTGGCAGTCGGCTTCGCGGGCCTGGCCATGACATTGACCACCGCGCTCATGATTACCGCAATCAGCGCGACGATTGCCCTGATCGCACTAACCCTGGCACTCCGCCGAAGTCTGCCCGACTCGTCTTTAGGCAACGAAGTGGTGCTCGATCGTCTCAACGGCCTGGGTAAAATCTGGCTGCAACAAAGCTGGCCGCTTTTTTTTATTGCAATCTCCCAGCAGGTGATGGCCCAGGGCCAGCTGATCTTACTCGGGACGTATGCGACAACCGCTGACGCGGGGCACTTCGCCATTGCTGCTCGGCTGGCCGCCCTGGCGACTTTTGCTCTGGCCGCCGTCACATCCATTTCCGGGCCCCTGATCGCGGCAGCCTATGAGCGGCAATCATTCGCTGAGTTACGCAGAATCGGCTACATCAGCGCGCGAATTTCGTTTCTGTTTGCCTGCATAATCGGCATTCTGCTGATGATCTTTGGCGAGTACCTGTTGCTGCTTTTTGGCGAAACCTTCGCTGCTGCCCTGCTGCCGCTTGCGATCCTGCTTGTCGGCGGCCTGGGAAATGCCTTTACTGGTGCGGTAGCCCACTTTCTCACAATGACCAATCGACAAAACAGTGTCCTCGGGATCCTGCTCGCCAGCACAGCCGTCAGCCTGGTGAGCGGAGTGTTGCTAATCCCCCTGTACGGCGCAGCAGGGGCTGCCTGGTCAGCAACCATTGGCCTGCTGGTGCCGAACATTCTCATGGTTATTGTGGTTCGTCGTACGCTTGGCATTGATGCCACGGCAATCGGTTTAGCACTTGCAAAGTATCCGCGTGCCAAAGGCCTGGCACCGATATTCAGATGGATTGGCACGCAACAATGGCTCCGCCTTTCGGCTCGCAGACGTTTAGTGGCCATCCGCTATCCGATCACTGCGCAGGTATCGATGCCATTCGAGGTCGAGTACCACGGCATCAGCTATCGAGGTGATATTGCTACCGCACAGGACTGGCACGTTTACTTTTTTGGCGGGTACGAACTCAAGGAATCCGCGCTGATTACGGAGGTGCTCAAGCGTTTCAATCAACCGCTGGTTTTCGATATCGGCGCCAATCTGGGAGGTCACACCTTCGCCATGGCAAAGTTTGCGGGACAGGTCTATGCGTTCGAACCATTCGGACCCCTGGCTGAGCGGATAGAGGAACACCTGCAACGCAACCAGATCAATAATGTTTCTGTACAACGAGTTGGACTAGGCAACAAGACCGCAAGCCAGCCGTTTTACTTCGATGAACTCGCCAGTAATAGTGGCACAGGATCATTCCTGAAGGAACACACGGGGGCAGATCCTATCGCGCAACTGCCACTGCGAACCGGGGACGAGTGGGCCAGTGATCAGGAGTTCCGTGCTCCGGTCGATTTTATCAAGATTGATATTGAAGGTTACGAAGCACCAGCACTGATTGGCCTGCGTGAAACGCTTGTGAAAAACGAACCCATCATCATGATGGAAGTAACGACGAGCGCATATTCGCTCATGACGGAATACGGAGGGCTCGCGTCGATCCTGCCCTGGTCATTCCAGCTATACGAAATCGCAAATCCAGACTATCTGTTTATAGTGCTGCAACGACACAGATACCGCTTACTAATCCGTGAAGACATCTCCCCGCGGCAGGAAAGTTACAATGTACTCATCGTCCCCGGATCAAAATTCAACCTGGTTCAATCCCTCGTGGGAATCGTTCGATAATCGGTCAGCGTAAACTGACCAGCGGACAATGCCGCGAGAAACGGCTCGCTCATCAGCATCTCGTACTCGTTGGTGCTGATGTCTGTAATTGATGTCTTCACCTGCTCCACGCGGCCAGATTTGCTCGGGTGCACCATGACCTCAGTGAAAGCAGTTTCAATTCCGGACAGCATTTCCAGGTAGGCTCCGAGGTCAGCCTCACCGGGTGTTTTCGTTATATCGAAAATACTCACGAAGGCAGAATTGGTAACCAGCGCCGGCCCACGCCGGATGTTATACCAGTTCAAATAGTTCAGTCCCAACCGGCTCAATGATCTTCCCAGCCCCAGGTACTTCGAGACCGGGGGTGTCCAGGGAATTCGGAGCGCAATATTCTCCCGGGCGCAATACTCACTGACAACACGAAAAACGCCGGGAAATATATGAATGTGCTGATGGCTGTCAATATGTGATGGTTTAATACCCTCGGCGCGGAGCCTGGACAACTGCGCGAGAAACTCCTGTTCAATACTGGATTGTGTGATTTCGCCGGTCAAAAGCGCCAGCAGCAGTCTGTTCCGTGGCAACAGTCGCCTGAAAGCCGGGCTTAGAGGTTCGCCTTCGGTCAGATTAAAGTGCAGGCCAACTCCCAAAAGTTCGTCATCAAGCAGCGAACAGGCATGATCAAATCCCGGCATGTTCACCATCATGCTGGCACTGCTCACAGATCCATGATGGTGACAATCCATGATCGCATCATTGACGGATTCGTTAAGGCCGAAGTCGTCCGCATTGATAATTAATTCCACAGTTGATATCCAGACAAAGAGCTGTTCCCTGACGAGAGAATATGAATAGACTATCATTCCTGAAGTCGCAAACAAGCTTTCCAACAACCAGGCAGACTAGTAACACGATGGGCTATCGCAGCGAATTGGATGGATTAAGAGCGATTGCGGTTATTGCCGTGGTGCTGTTTCACGCAGGCCATGATCTATTCAGCGGCGGTTATGTTGGTGTTGACGTATTTTTCGTCCTAAGCGGTTATCTCATCACTGTGATCATCGTAAACGATCTGAATGCTGGTCGGTTTTCACTGCAACATTTCTATGAGCGCCGGGCGCGCAGAATACTACCGGCATTGTTTACCGTTATTCTGGTGAGCCTGCCGTTCGCGTTGTTATGGATGTTGCCGTCCCAGCTGGTCGATTTTGCCCGAAGTGTTTTTGCGGTTTCAGTGTTTCTTTCAAATGTTCTGTTTTGGAAACAAAACGGCTATTTCGATATCTCGGCAGAGGAAAAGCCACTCATTCATACCTGGAGCCTGGCTGTAGAAGAACAGTTCTACGTGGTTTTCCCGTTGCTGCTCTTGTTCCTCTGGCGATGGCAACCACGTTATGTGTGGGTGATCCTTGGCAGCGGCCTGCTGGCCAGCCTGTTGTTAGCAGAATGGGCGTCAGATCGCGCTTACAAGGTTGCAAATTTCTACCTGACCCCGACCAGGGCATGGGAGTTACTTAGCGGTTCACTGAGCGCCCTCTGGGTCATTAACCGGCCACAGGTAATCGAGCGCTGCGCACTCCTGACAAAGCAAACTCTAAGCCTTTCAGGATTGATGTTGGTGCTTTTGAGCATGGCAACATTCGATGAGTCCACACCTTTCCCATCCTTTTATGCAGTGTTACCAACCGGGGGGGCGACACTGATCATCCTGTTTGCATTGCCTGGCACGCTGGTTAATCGCTTCCTGTCCATACCGCTCATGGTCGGAGTTGGCCTGATCAGCTATAGCTTCTACCTGTGGCACCAGGTCATCTTTGCTTTCGCACGGATTCATCTACCCGACCTCGGGCTCTATCATCTGGCGGGACTCGTCATGGTATCGCTGACCTTCGCCTTTATAAGCTGGAAATATGTGGAAACGCCGTTTCGAAACCGAAATTTCCTGGCCCGTAAACAGGTATTCGCATTATCAATCGGGGGGACTTTTTTGTTGATGGTGCTTGCGTCGATAACGATCTGGCAAAGCGGATTCATTGGACGATACCCCGCGGAGGATCGTAATATCCTGTCCATGTCGAGCACTGAACTCGGCCAGCAGACCATTGACCGATTTCTTGACCTCAGGAAAGATGAGTTCGAAAGCTTACCGGGGAAGCGCATCCTTATTATGGGTGATAGCTACGCCCAGGACCTGGTCAATATGATTGCTGCTAACGATAAATTTGAGTCGGCAGAAGTCGTGACGTTTGGCATCGCAGAGCGCTGTCCGAAGTATATCGGCGATAAAAGTATTCCAGATCTCTATCAAAAAAGCGGTGAGCATTTCGATGCGGCATATTGCAACCAACACAGCAACATCATTAACGGATTAAGGCTTGCCCGGGAGGCGGATATTATTCTACTCGCTGCAAACTGGCGATATTGGGAAGCAGAAGCAATTATAGAAACTGTTAGTCGTCTGGAATCGCTCGAATCGCGGGTTTACGTGCTCGGCAGTATGACCTTTGGCCCGGCGAATCCGAAATCGTTTCTATCCTACACGCGCGATCAGCGGCTGGCGTTACGAAGTTTATTGCCAGAGGCACAGATTCTTGTTAACCAGGAAATGTTGAGAAACCTTGACGAGGATAAATTCATCAACCGACAGACTCTGGTATGCGGGCTCAAGAACCTGTGTCCGATCTTCACACCGGCTGGTAATCTGATTTCCTTCGATGGTAACCACCTTACTCCGGAAGGCGCTCGCTTCGTCGGCGATATCCTGTTCCGAACCGGACCGCTGGCGCAAATATCCGCAGACCTCAACCACGGAGACTATTGAAGAATTTTTGAGCATATCTGAGTGGTTCAGCCAAAGCAGGCAGCGGATCATCAACCGCGTAAACCGCCCAGCAGGTTCGATCAAAACGCGCTCCCCTGGGGAACTCAGGCGCAGGTAGTACCGACTTGATCCCCAGATGGTAGGTCAGATTGCTGTAGATATCCTTGAGCACATATCGCCAGATCACCCGCTCAGCAGCACCACTGACTTCCAGCCCGTCCAATGCGACACCCGTAAGATCTGTGTACAAAGCCAGGCAAAGATTTACCCCTGACGCACGCACAATGTTAAACCAAAGCGTGGGCCGTTGATTGACCTCGATGATCCTGCAGACCCCATCCCGACTATCAACTTTAAATTCAACGCCTGCCAGCCCCTGATAATTCAATGCCTGCAGGAACCTCGTTCCGATACTTATGATCTCCGCATTAGCTTCGCTGACAACACAGGAGGCTGAGCCAAAGCCCGGAGGATACTGTCTGACCTTTCGATACGTCATCCCACCCTGCAACTCTCCCTGCTGGTTAAAATAACCTGCCAGAAGCAGAATGTTCGATTCAGGACCGGGGATCATCGCTTGCAGCAACCAGTGGGTTTCGGAGGTATCCACCAGTCGCGCACAGCGTTCAATGTCATCCTGGCTTTCCAGCACAATCAGCTTCCAGCCTGCCAGCAAATGTTTTGCCTTATGAATCACTGCCGGCTTAAGTAAAGCAGGGAATTCGATTTGCGCTCCTCGCAGTTGGTCACCGCTGGTAAATATCGCTACCGACGGGGTCTCGACCCTGCTCTGAACGCACAAGGCAAAAAAACTTTCCTTGTCCAATAGTTGACGTGCCAGCGGCATCGAATAGCTCGCCTGAAATCGGAAATAACAACTGAGTCGATCATGGTTCTCGAAGACAAATTCAATGTATCTATCGGATGTCGGGATGAGCACCGGCATCACCTTCGCTTCTGAGCCCAGGCAGAGCAGGCGCTGCAGCAATTTATCTCCGATCGGTTCACGCCACAGATTCCCGGCGCGAAAATGTCTGGAAAGACAGCCGCAATTGAACTCATCAGAGATTCCGAGCAGCGGGATACCCGCATCACCCAACTCTCTGGCCGCGTACAACCCGGTTGGCGAAAGCCCGAGGATAACTGCCACGGGAAGCTCACGCCGCATGAGGAAGTTCTTGCCGTCGGCGTCGCCGACCATAAGTGAATACGCGGTCAAGTGACCGAAGGATGTTGACGAACATACCTTGTCTTTTTAACGTTAGGCCGTAACAGATCATCATCAGCAGGTAGGGCAGCGCCTGCATACGCCAACGATACATTGCGCCCATGTTGGTGGTCGCGGAGGTATAGACAATGAGTATTCCAATCGTTACCAGGAACACAGGGAACACTGCCCTGCGATGCGTTCGCCAGCTCCGCAGGACGCCCCTGACCAGTGCTGGGAAAAGCAGAATAAAGATGATCACCTCGGGTAACGCCATTATCTGGCGGATGCTACCCACCGAAGTCAGATCAATGCTGAAGAAAAAGAAGAACAATCCAGTTGCCGCGACTCGAATATCATTGCTTATGCTTTGTCCCCACAGTGCATTTTCAGGGTCCTCATAGATTCGCCCTGCACCGTGATCACCCATAGCTACCCTGGTTCGATTGATATATTCCAGGTCGAAGTACATGGAATTGGAGATGAAATCGATACCCAGGAATCCCTGACCAAGCTGGTAGGGAACCAAACCAATAATCAGCAGTATCGCCAGCAGTTTCGGCACTGAGCGGATAAGTTGCTGCTTTTCCAGGGGTACAAAGGACATGGCAATCAACACAATGAACACATAAAACAGGTATTCCCGGACCATCAGAATCAGTGCCAACGACACCAACAGCGCGAACACCCATCGAAATTCAAACTTCTGGCGCAGGGAAACAACCGACAACACCATAAAGGCGATCGCAAAGATCGCGAGCGAATCCTTCAGCATCAGGCTTGACCAGTAAATAAACGACGGAAAAAACGCAACCAGCATGCAGGTCCAGCGAGCAACTCGCTCATCGGGAAAAATCTTTCGAGCTGCATGGTAAACCGCTGCCACCGTCGCCACGCTGAACGATGCATTGATGATCTGGATAAAGACCGCGTGGGGGCCAAACAGGTAGTAAATCAGTCCATTAAACTGAAACCATCCGTGGTCGATCCAGTTTGGCCAGTTAAAGTTACCCTCGCTCATCTGCCTCGCTATGACGACACCCATGCGATGGTAACGCAGAGAATCCGGGGACAGATGCAGGCGCGCAATGGCATCTGTGAATCCCAGAATGCTGATCACTGCCAGTCGGATGACATAGGCATAAACAAGAACGAGTCGTAAATTCGTTTCTGAATTACTTTGTCGACGTTTTCGAGCCTGGTCGGTCATCCGTTTAAATTATAGATCATCGTTATTAGTCTATCGTCCTGGGTTGTGTTTCCTGAACAATGCGCGAATCCAGCTTTTTCATAAATTCGAATCGCTGTCAGATTGTCTTCAAACACCTGAAGAGAAATTCGTTTGAGTTTTAGGTCTTCAACTGCATGCATGAGCAGAAGTTTTGTCGCCCGTGATGCTAATCCCGTGCCAAGCCGGTCATCTTCCCCAATCATCAGGCGACCGAATTCGGCAGAGCCTGCCTCCCAGTCGATGTCGTAAAGTGAAATCTGGCCAACGTCACGATCCTCTTCTGCAATCACATAAACAAAATCACAGTGATTATTACTGTAAGCACTGAACCAGGCATCGTGCGCACTGCGCGGGATCACGTCGCTGGTTATGAATTGGGAACGTATCCGTAATTTGTTTCGCCACTCTAACGTAAGCCCAAGGTCTGATGCAGACAGAGGGCGTAAACTAAGGCTCTCCTCCGCGATAAGCACCTGAGGTCTGTTCATGGGGTATCAGGCTTCAACTATTTCCAACAAAGATTGCGCCACGTAACTGGCATCCTGTTCAGTCATACTGACATGCAGCGGTAGTGAAATTAACCTCTCGCTGGCACGGTGGGCGCGAGGGCAGGAACCCTGCAGGTCGGCATACATTCGGTAACTGGCATTGTCCTTGTAATGAACGCCGGGAAATATGTCTCGCTGGTTTAACTGATCCATCACCTCGTCCCGGTTGTCTGTCATGATCTGAAAGAGGTGCTGGGAGGAGACGCAACCCTCGGGAATGGAAACCAACGACAGATTCGCGGATTTCGACAGCATGGATCGGTATCTCGACGCGATATTTCGTCGCTGTGCATTATCTTCGTCCAGATAGCGAAGGCCGACCAGGGCGAGTGCTGCCATGACGGAATTGCCATGGTATTTGTACCCTACATTCTCCACATCATAGTGCCAGCGATATCGGTTTTCGCTAACGGTTCGGGTGTAGGTGTCCTTATTGATACCCAGCCAGGTCCATTTTCGTACTTCTTCATCCAGGGTTGCGCTTTCGAAGCAGATCATACCGGCATCCGCCGTGGGCAGATTCTTCACGGCCTGAAAGCTGAAAACTGTCACATCCGCGCCTTGTCCGACATGCTGACCGTCGAGTCGCGTTCCAGCCATATGCGCCGCATCCAGAATAAGTCGAAGGTCATGCTCCTGGCATATTTTGATGATTTCCGACAGTTGACCGGTATTTCCTCCCATGCCAACAAACATGATAGCCCTGGTGCGCGGTGTGATTGCCAGTCTGACTGCCTCGGGGTCAAGGCAAAGATACTCGTCGACATCGGCAAACACCGGATTTAACCCTTCATATTTAATCGCATGATTGGTGGAAACGAAGGTTAAGGCGGTACTGATAATCTCATCGCCTTCGGTCCAGCCGTCTACATCCTTCAACAACCGCACAGCCAGGTGCAGTCCCGAAGTCGCAGAATTGATGAAATGTGCGTGCGGCAAGTCCGTGTAGGCTATCCATTTCTGTTCCATCTGAACTGTCTTGAATCCGAGACCAGTCCAGCCCGCCTCCAGACATTCACGAATTTCCGCGAGGCATTCTTCCACGCGAAATTTCGGTACGAACAAATTTATTGGATCCAATAATTTACTCCGCCTGGCCATCCAGGGCCTGATTGTATAAGTTTTTGTACGCTTTAGCGCCGTCATCCACTGAAAACACCGTTCTCGCTGCTGCCCTGCAACGCTCGCCAAGCGCTGGTTCGCGTAAAAGCAATTCCAGTTGTTGCAGAGCAATTTCCGTTCCTCCACGTGAAAAGTCGTCAATCACGACACCGACTTTGAATCGCTCGATGATGCTGGCAACATCACCAATGGTGTTGGCAACAACCGGCACCCCGGCGGCAAGATACTCTGCCAGTTTGGTAGGCATGGATGCCATCTTCGAGTAATGCGGCTCAATCAGGCACAGTCCAACATCAATCTCCGCAAGCACACCGGGTACCTCTGCGGGTTCAACCGACCGAATTCGATACATGGACTCATCGATCCCGTTGATGTCCGCCAGGCGCTTGCCAATGCTGACATCTGAGCGAGTGTAGATTTCGAGGCCACATGCCAGGTCAGCTTTGATCGCAGCGGCAAAAAATTGCATCATTCGATCCGCAAGGTAGCCCGGTCCAAGCGAACCGACGTAGCCCATCACCGGGCACCCGCGTTCGCTGCTGCGCGTGGACTCGCGGTATGCCGTCAGATCGACACAGGTCGGGATGACCACGACCGGCGGCATTGGTTTTTTCTGCCACACAGGAAAACCGGTAATTTCGGTGCGCGCAACTTCGGTCAGCGAAACAATACCAGCGCTGGCCGCGTATACCAGCGACTCCATTTTCCTGCCAACCGTGTAGGCAAACCCCGGCTTTTTGAGGCTTCCCTTCATCACCTTCTCCTCAATCCAGAAACCGCGAATATCGTAAATATAGGGAATCCGCGTCAGCAACCGCACCCCGAGTCCCATCAGCGCTGCGATGAAGCTGCGGCAATGAAGCAGTTCGATGCGATTCGACCTGACCAGTTCTGTGCCAAGTGTCACACCGGATAGCACATCCAGCGCAGTCGCTAAAACCCTGGGCCATCGATGATAGCGTCTGTATTGCCACCGGACCCCAATCTCTTCAAGGTCCGATTGTATTGACATCACCTGCTCAGGATTGAGGATCTGCTTCTCGAAGGTGATTAGATGGAACTCATATCCCATCGCACCCAGGGCTCGCAGGTAGGATAAAACCTGGGAGTGCACCAGCGGTTCCTGCACGCCGTTGTAGGAAATATAGAGTATTCGCCTGATGTTATTTTTTCTCACGGACGGCATCTTCAATCATCTGCAGCAATCGTTCTGCCTGGGTTGTCAGGTTTAAATGATTTTCCAGATGGGTTCGCGCATTGCAGCCCAGGCGTTGTCGTTCCGCCGCATCGCAAATTAACGCCGATAGTCCGCTGACCCACTCATCTTCATTGCTGACCAGAAGCCCCGCGTGGCCATGCCTGATCAGGTCACGGCAATAGCCGATTGAAGACGCCACGAGCGGTAAGCCCGCCGCCATATAGGTTCTCGCCTTGCCACCGGATTTGCCAAGGCTCCATTCTTCGTCCGGCAAAGGCATGATTCCAATATCAAAGCTATGCAGCTGACGGGTCTGGGTCTGCAACTGCCAGCGTTCATGGACAACGTTCAACGCTTCATGCCGATATTCGCCACCTCCTATAATCTTGAGCACAAATTCGTGCTGCACCGCGAGTCTTGAGAAAACTGTATCCAGCAGGTGGAGGTATTTCTCAGTGCTCGGAGAACCCAGCCAGCCGATGACCACCGGGTGATTCTGATGCACACCTGGTTCAGCCGGGTAAATCTTTGCAGGCAAGCTGGCCAGATCCTCCGGTATTTCCAGATAGTGTGCGACTGCGCACCATTCGGCGGCCTTACTTGCCAGATAAGGGTTAGTACCTATCGCGCAATTTGATAGTCCAAACAAAGTTTGCATTTTTGCCGATGAACTGAAAAAGGTCCGCTTTAGAAAATGTAGAACAGGGTTGGATCGATTTTCCTTCAACAGGAACAATGCATCATCATAGATGAACACAATCGGCACCGACTGCCACTTAATAAATCGCTCAAGAAAGGCCGGGATCACTGGCACCAACTCCCGGTGCATGAAGACCACGTCATATTTTCTGCAACTCGCGACGACACTGATTCTGTCGATCAGCGCCGCAATAAATTTTGTAAGCTTGCGAAAATTGTTACCCGGTTTCAGCGATAGCGCATAAAAATCCGCGTCCATAAACGGCCGCACAGTGCAGGCAATACCGCGGGATTCAAAATAGGGGATGAACTGGTAAGCACAATAGCGACTGCTCGCACCTTCCACGGGATATTTCGGCAGAATTAACATCCTGCGCAAGCGCGCGTCGATGTTCACAGCGTTGCACCAAGCGACTGGTAAGACGTTAACAGTCGGTCCACATAGGTCGCTGGCGTGTGATTTCTCTCAACATATTCCCTGGCTCGCTGACCGAGAAATCTGCGCAAGTCCGGCTCGCGAATCAACCGCTGCATCTTTTCTGCCAGATCATCAGCATCGCCGGGACGGACCAGCAGCGCCGTCTCGTTGTCTTGCACAATTTCCACAATACCGCCGGTACGCGAGGTAACCGCGGGTAATCCCACATACATTGCCTCGAGCAACGCTATGCCAAGACCTTCGTTTACTGACGGAAAAACAAAGGCATCGGCTGCCATCAACCAGTCATAGACGTTACTGCGTTCACCAACGAACGACACCTGCTCGTCCAGGTCGAGGCGAGTCACGAGATCGGCAAGTTGTTGCCGCAGTGGTCCATCTCCCAGAAGAATCAGCTTGACCCTTGCATTACCGATTTTTTTTAAAGCCCGCAACAGGACTTCGTGACCTTTCTCCGCTCGCATTTTACCCAGGTGAAGGAATACAAAGTCGTCACCTGCAATGCTCAGCTCGGATCTAATAACCGGGGTGGCAACCACCAGACGCTCCATGTCGATGCAGTTGTGCAAAACCATCAGTTTGCTGGCTTCGATGCCAATTACCTCGATATTGAACTGTCGCACTCGCTCGGACACGCACAGAATGGCATCGCACCAGTGGTCGAGGAAGCGGTCCAGCATACGGTGATGCCACTTTTTCCAGTGATAGATACCATGCTCCTCAGTGATAACGATTTTTACTGCACTGAGTTTGGCGGCCAGACGGGCATGGTAATTAGAATTGAACTGACTGGATTGTACCAACGAAGGTTTGAGTTTTAGAAAGAGCGCCGTAAGCCTCAGTGTGGTCGTTACCGAGTAAATTGAATTTGTCAGTCCCATCGCGATTATGGGTACACCCTGCGCTCGGAGGCGAATCCCGAGTTCCCCGAGAGATTCAATACAGACAATCTGAAAGTCAACCTTTCGCCTTTGCAATTCCCTGGCGACGGTATAACGTAATACTTCTGCACCACCGATCGGAAGACTTGAGTGTACGAAGAGAAGCAATCGACTACCAGAACCTGTAAGCAAGTACGCCCCATTATGGCATTTCCGGGCGAGCTTATTTCTGGTTTTTTCCCGGCGCGGCTGTTTTGCGCGTCATCATGAACGTGAACCAAAAACCATCTGTTTTCCTCACGACCCTTTGGAACGTGGCCGCCACATCCGCTGTGGTGACCTTGTTGGCTGCAATTTTCGTATTCAGTCAAACTCCGGAATTTCGTGCCGAGTCTGCTTTCGAATCACCACAGGGCAATGTTGAAGCTGATCTGGTGCTGATTCGCTCAGCCACATTTCTAACTCAGGTGGTGGAGGCGAGTGGCATTGATGCTGGAGAGGCTATATTGCGCGCTCCGCGCCGGTTCAGTTTGTCATGGCTCCGCAATGCCGAGGTCACACCATCCCAGGCTCAGCATGTCGCACGATTGCAGCAGCAGCTGGAGGTCGACAAGGATCCGGCATCGGGCTGGATCCTGGTTTCGCTGGAATCAGCATTTCCGGATACGGCAGCCAGGCTCGTGAATCTGATCGCTGAAACCTATCTCGCCACCAATGCCACCATGGAGCCTTCGCTGGCCAACAGCCTGACCGAGGCGGAGCAGGCTTTGCATGCCTATATGCTGGAACATCCGGAGGCTTTGACGGCCACGGAAACCATCGCGGCACTGGAGGCTCTGCGCCTCAGGCACCATCAGGAACACGCGCTCATCAGCCAGAGACGGGAGCTTGCTGAAGCGCAACTGCTACAGCTCGAAAAGCTCGCCTCAGGAGTCGCCGTCGATGTGGCAGGTATCGAACCCTATCCGGGTATACGCGATGCGTACAAACGCGCTCAAGACCTCCGCGTGAAAATCGCCGAGCACTCGACACGATACGGAAACCAACACGCTAAAATGATTGCTTTGAATGCTGAACGCAAAGCAGCGGATGCACTACTACAATCCCACATTCAGACATCTTTAGTCGGGCTTCGCCGTGACCTTGAAACTTATTCGGTTGAACTAGCAGATCTGGAATCTGAAAATCAGCAGATCGAATCCCGAGTCGCGACGCTGCAAGGTTATTTTCTGGAGTTACAAACACATAGGAATGCGCAGGCCCATGCCAGAAGAACCTATCAATCAGGACGCGCGCCGGTGTTGGACCAGCGATTTCGTGCGGCTGCCATCCCTGCCGAACCATTCAGCCCACAGCCATGGATAACTCTTCCACTGGTGTTCACACTGACACTGGTAATCCTGATCTGTCTCACGTTCCTAAGACAAAAATTACAATGACTTCTTCCCGATTGGTGACAGCGATCGGCATTACAGCCATCAGCGCCATTGTCTTGACGATCCCCGCGACGTCGCGCCTGGGGATCGCCAGTATTTATAACGCGCTCGGTGATGTGCAGATGAGCGAGTGGCCGCGACACCCGGAACGCATCGCGTCGGAGTTACCTTCAACTCGCGCCAGCTTGAGTCTTGGCCACGCAATCTATCCCGCAAATCCCGACATTCTGGTCAACCTTGCCGGATTATCTCGCTACGCGGGATACGCCAGTGCAGCAAAGACCGACAGCGTCCACGAACGAAACGCCTTGTCTTTCTATCGTGAGGCATCGCGCATTCGGCCAGGTGACGCGCTAATCTGGGCGAACATCGCCGAGAGCAAGGCGATACTCGATGAAGTGGACTCGGAGTTCATCGCTGCCATGGAAAGCGCGAGCCGCCTTGGACCTTTCGAACCCCAGGTGCAATACCTGACGTTGAACGCGGGATTACGGGTCTATCCTTCCCTTTCAGCGCCGTTACGCTCGGAAATCATGAAAATCGCGCTTCGCGGAGCACTTAGCCTGTCC
Organism: Gammaproteobacteria bacterium; assembly: GCA_021773555.1. Lineage (GTDB taxonomy): Bacteria > Pseudomonadota > Gammaproteobacteria > Pseudomonadales > Azotimanducaceae. Next base: position 51,331 of record JAJFKA010000009.1, on the reverse strand, counting down.
CCGGGGCAAAACCGTAAGATACTCGACTTAGCGAACAATTTTGGATATCTGGCTCTGGTTTGTCCTTCGCTGCCACGCTCGGGTATCTTCCCCCGCTATTGCCAACCAAGGTGAACTGGCTCAGTTGCAATACTCACAAAAACAACAACTTACAGGGATTTGGGGCCAAAAACCGCGATAGAATGCAGAAATTTCGTCGCCGGACGGTAGAATCTGCCCCAACCTCAAGATAATTAAACTAATAAAATCAGGAATTTACGTAAGCAATCTCTCACAACTTTTTACAATTGGGCATTGATCATTGGCGGCTCAGCTCATAAAATTCCTGATCATCGTTTTTTAACGAGGCTCCCCCGTGAGAATCGCGGCTAAAGTGACCATGCTCTGGATGGTTGCCACAATTTCCCACGCATCAATCATGGAAGATATGCAGGATCGCGACCTGAGTATGGTTGCGGTGATGCAGCGCGCGCTGCTTGGCGGGACTGAGGTCACCGATGCGCTGCGACAGGCACTGGCGTTGAGTCCACAAAATGCGACTTCGATCATTGGTGCCGCGATTGCCGTTACCCCTGGATCCATATCCGGGATCATCACGACTGCCATCGACGCAAACGTTGAGCCTGAATCAATTGCCGAACAATGCAAGTCAGCCCTGACCATCGCTGAAATCGAAAAGATTATTCTCTCGTCGCTCCGCGCTGAGCTTGCCCCGGAAGTCATCCTGGCGACCTGTCTGGGCGCCGTACCGGAAGATACCATCGCACTGATCCTGGCTGCAGCACTGGCGGCCTCAAATCAATCTCAGTACGACCTGATCCTTACCAGTGCTTTCGACGCGATTAACGCACTTGGATATGACGGCCTGTCGGTAGTTATCGACGGCATGATGCAAAGCAATGTCCCGTTTGATGGTCGCGTGCTGGATGTCCAGGAAGCCAGGTCGTGGCTCGAGGGGACAGTACTGGATCCAGGTTTTGCAACGCAGGGAACGCCTTCAACCAACCAGTCCACTGAAGCAGCGACACTTCTTCAGCAACAGATTCCGGAGGCTCCCGCCAGTGCCAGTTGATAGAGTGCATACCAGAGTAACTGGAGCCAGACGCTAATGAGCGCTATCCCGCTGGTACTATTTGTGCTGACCATGCCGCTCACCACGCTCACGTCGTTCGCGCAGGACGAGGGCTGTGAGCGCTACAAAGACCAGGCGGCGATCGAATGTTATTCGAAGGAGGTCAAGGAATTCCTCCAGAGCTGGGTAGTTGCCTGGGGAAATCGCGACGCGGATGCCTATATGGGGCACTACATCCCCTTCCGCTCACCTCGTATCGATCAGCCACGGGACCAATGGGAAGCTGACCGAAGACATCGATTGGCCCAGGCGGGCGATATCACCGTAACACTTGAACTGGATAGTCTTGGCGTTGGCCCGGATGGAAACCTCGACGTTATTTTCGTCCAGAATTATCATTCGGACAACTACTCGGATGTGGTTAAGAAACAGCTGTTCTTAACCCATGACGAGGACGGCCTGAAGATCCAACGAGAAATTACGATCGACTAGTCAAGACTAGTGCGCATCCTACCTTCCCATGAAACCCGCAGAACTTTCTCCCAGGAACCTGACCTCCCCGACGTCTTTAACTGCAGTTTCGCTTAGTTGTTCCGTTACCCGTCTTTCCCTGATACTTTTATTCTGTGTCATGCCTCATCAGCTGGCAGCAAACAACCAACATCACAACCGTGTCGCGCTCAATGGCCTGATCGATAGCGACGGCAACCGCGATTATTGGGAGGACCGGACCCGGGTATCGTATAACGGCGTCGTTGTGACATCAGAAACCTACGTTCTCGCATCATTGTTCGAAGACGGTGTGGAAAGACCCGGTGATGTTATAGAGATTCATAGGGTTGAACTCATCGGCAATATATCCAGCGCAGAATACCGTACGCTGCAGCAGATCGCCCGGGCTGGTAATGCCGGGAGTCTGCATCAATTGCAGGTCGCGCGCAGGTTCGGACTCGATGGTGTCATTTCCAGTGCGTCTGCTGAAATTTACGACCGCTACGGATTGTCCGGAATCATCACGAGTGAAAACAATCACCTTGAACTTGCTGTCCTACGACGAGAGGACGGCTTGCAGATACCCCAGGAACCTCGCTCATCCGACCCCGTGGCTGACGCGGATTTGCCGGTTTTTGCAGACTCACCGTCCTTCTGGACTCGGTCTCGAGCCCTCATTGGAACAATCGAACCGTCACTGACCAGCTATCTGCGGGTTGACAATATCGACCGTACAGTTACCGGCGCACAGGATTCAAGCGTCGTCGTTGTCAGGCCGCATCTTCGATTCGCCCTGCAACAACCCCGGTGGACATTCCTCGGAGATTACGAGCTCGAATCCGGTCGCTACTTTAAAGGTGACGAGGATGGATTCAATAATCATGAGCTACGGGCGAATTGGGGATATCGACCTAGCAAGGACAATCAGTTCAACGTCGCAGCAACCTATCGTAACTGGCATGACAGGCGGACCAGACAGGCCATTGAAGATTTCAATGCAGGCTTGCTTGGCTCCTTTGATCATGACTCTCTCGGATTTGATTTCACCTACCAGCGCGGCACCAACGAGGATAAGCGTCGCTTCGAAGTCGTAGCGCGAACTGAGCATACCGACGTTGACAGCAAGTCAGCAATCCAGGACTTTGGCTACGGGCTTCAGAACAACAGCCTGACGGCCACCCATTACTGGCGAGTAAAACGCAGGGTTACCGTGCTTCTGGAAGGCCAATATCAGAACTTTAATTACGCCAGTCGCAGCGACAGTATCCAGTACCGACTGCTTCCAGGTGTGGAGTTCTGGCTACCCAGGCGCATCACGGGCACCGTGCTTTTAGGCTACGAGAGAAAGGAACATCAGGACCTGAACCTGAGCTTTAGCAGCCCTGTCTGGCGGGCGGATCTGTCCTGGCGGCTCAAAAAGCGTTCCACCCTGGAACTGCAGTCAGCCAGAGAATTACTTGAGGTATTCGCCCAGCCGGGCGCAATCAACTCTGGAGAATTTGGTGTTCAACAGTACGGGCGGTTAAGCTGGGCACAGCGATGGAATCAGGCCTGGAAGTCCGATCTGAGCTTCACTTACCAGGAACGGGACTTTGAGGGAACCGATCGGGTTGAACAAACATCCCAGTGGGTTTTTGGAACAACCTTTCGAGCAGGCCCTCGTCTCACGTTTCGGGGCGATGGCGCCTTCACCAGCCAACAGGTGCAGGGCCAGCAGGATTTCGACAGATGGACTCTGACAGTTCAGGCGAGCATGGGTCTGTAAGCCAGCCCACAAACATCGAGGAGCCACAAATGAAACGTTATCTAAGTGTTTTGTGTTTAGGCCTGTTTCTTCATCCTGCAGCATTCGCGCAATCCCTCGAATACCATCTTGGTGCAGGAGACGAGATCGACATCCAGGTCCATCAGGAAGAAGATTTGTCGATGCGCTTCAGGGTTGATGAGTCTGGAGCTTTTAATTATCCCTACCTTGGAATGGTCACCGCGAAGGGCAGGACGGTTGCTGAACTGGAGCAAACCCTGGTGGCCGGATTGCTGCAGGATATTCTGATAAAACCAAGCGTCAACGTATCAATCACAGCCTATCGAAATTTCTTCATCGGTGGCGAAGTCAACCGTCCCGGGGGATACCCTTACCAGCCGGGCCTGACAATCCTTCAGGCAATTACGGTAGCCGGGGGCCCTACAGAGTGGGCTTCTTCTTCAAAGTTCACCATTCTCCGGGAAAAGGCCGCCGAACCAGTCTCTGCTGACAAGAAGACACTGGTGCGCCCAGGTGATACCGTAACGATCCTCGAAGGAATTTTCTGACCACACCATGGCGAGCTATCAATCCCGCAACGAGCCTTACTACGAGGAAGAGTCCATAGACATCAGGTACTACCTGATGTTCCTGCGCACTGTCTGGTTTAAATACTATCCGTGGATTCTCTCGGTTAATGCTATCGGCATCGTGCTGGCAGTGCTCTATGTCCAGTCCCTGGCACCATCTTACGCCGCAACAGTAACCTTGCATGTGGCTCCGAAGGACAATACGGTTTTCAATCTCGAACAGTTGTACTGGGGTGATAGCGATGCGGGTTTCAAGATTACCCAGATAGGGATCCTGCACTCAAACAAACTGTCGCGTACCGTGGTAGACCGATTGAACCTGCACGACGAACCTGTACTGTCAGCGACATCAGTACGAACCGGCATTCTCGGTTACCTGCTCTCGAAAATAGATCCTCGTCCAGAGGAACTGGATACGGATGAAGCCAGTAAAATAGAATGGGCAGCTGCCGAACTTGGATCATTGATCACAATCTCAGAGCCCGATGATTCAGGTTATTCCAACCTTCTTGACATCACCTTGACGATGGCAACCCCGGAACTGGCTGCCAGCACCGCAAACACACTGGCAGAAAGTTATATCAATTCGGTGTTTATGAATGAGATGGAAACAGCCCTGAAGAACCAGAAATTCCTCACCGAGCGATTGACGATTTTACGTGAGCAGCTACAGCGCTCTGAGCAGAATTTGCGTGACTTCATGGAGTCTGAGGACATTATCTCCACGAGTTCCGGCCGGGATGAAGTCGACAGGGAACTGGAAACTGTTACCGCGAGATATTTTGATGCAAGACAAAATCGAATGAATCTGGAAAACCTCGTTCAGCAAATTCAGGATGTTGAAAAGGGTGGCACCGAACTGCGCAACGTACCCGCATTTGCACAGCATCCCATTGTTAGTCGAGTCAGTGCTGAACTGATTGATCTGGAACAGCGCAAGAGTGAACTCAGCAAGCGCTACGGACGCCGACATAACAAAATGATCGCGTTGCAATCTGAATTGGATTCCACCAGACGGACACTGCAAACCCAGATCAACAATGTACTGGACGGTATCAACTCGGACCTGAGCGTCGCGCGCAGGACCGAGCGCACCGCCGAGCAGGCCCTGTCCACAGTTCGCGACCGCAAACAATCCCTGGGACGAAAAGATTTTGAACTGAACGAACTACAGCAGGACATTGCTATTAAGCGTGAAGTTTACACCGTGTTTCTGGAGAAACTGAATCAGGACGATGCCGCCGGTCCCGTTCGAAATACCAACCTCTGGATCGCAGATCCGGCAACGGTCCCGCGGACCGGTACAAAGCTGAGCCTGGTTACGGCCATTATGACATCCTTAATCGGACTGACTCTCGCATCGTTCTTGATTGGATCTGTCACGGTGTCGTTCAACAACACGCTGGAGACTGAACAAGATGTGATCGACAAGACCGGCGCGCAACTGCTCGGTCTGTTACCTATGGTACATACCGGTGAAGACAAATCGAATACTCCCTTCCGGGAATACCTTGGTAACCTGCATTCACGTTTTTCCGAGGCAATTCGATCTGTGCGAACCTCCATGACCTTACTTAACGTCAATAAGGACATTAAAAAAATCCTGGTTACATCCTGTCAGACTCACGAGGGTAAAACGTCAGTCGCCCTGAGCCTGTCAGCATCGCTTGGCCAGACCTCACGGGTCCTGTTGATTGACGGTGATCTTCGACGACCCTCTGTCGAGGCAGCGATCAATGAGACTAATAAAAAAATGTTGGGTTTAACCGACGCCGTATCCGGTGGTGCGTCTGTTGAGGATTGCATTGTTCGTTACACCCAGGGTAATTTCGACGTCCTGGCCGCCGGGTCCCGCAGCTTGAAACCACTTGAACTACTGGGATCCGCTGCATTTACCCAACTGCTGAATGACCTCTCGGATCAATACGACTACATCATCATCGATTCCCCGCCGTGCACCGCGGTCAGTGATCCTTTCCTGCTGGGTTCTCTCACCGATACCGTGATTTTCGTCGTTAAGGCTGGTACAACCACTGTCGCAAATGTCCGCTCTGCGCTGAGTCGGTTTCGCTATCCCGGCATCCCTGTAGCAGGCGTTTTACTTAACCAGGTCGATTTCGAATCCAAATCGCATCCCTACTACAAAGGTTACTACCAGTATGATGGTTATGGTGCCGCAGATGAGCCGGTTAAACTGCACGATGCCGTTTAGGGTTGTCCTTGCCTGACCAGAATCCTACATCGAAATTCAGCTCACAACTACTAAGTACCTTACTGGCGAGAATCGCCCCTTATCGCAGTCGGTTGTTTGGCGCACTGGCGTTGATGATTGCGGGAAGCCTCACAGCGCTTGCGACACCCTGGATGGCAGGGCAGTTTTCCAACGCCCTAATCCAGGGTGAGAGTCAACTGGACTTAAGTGTTACCACCACGCTGATTATCATTGGGGTTTTTGTTGCTGCCCAGAGTTTTCTCCGGTTCCTGGTTCAGTACGTCCTGGGAGACGTTTCCGGAAGGATCTCCGCTGATCTACGGGTCCTGGTTTATGACAAGCTGCAGGCGCTGCCGCTTGACTATCATCAGGAGGAAAAACGCGGGGAAGTCTTGTCTCTCATCACCAACGACGTTGAAGTAATTACCGATTTCATCACGGGTCCGCTGATCTCTCTCACACCGACAATTGTCACCTTCGTCGGAGCATTGCTGATAGTCGTGGCAGTGGATCCCTTCATTGGCATGCTGATTTGTGCCCTTGCACCTTTCTTTTACCTGGTCATGAAGCTGACGGGCAGAAGAATCCAGCCCATTTCACGCGCGCTGATGGACGGCTACGGGGAAAACTACGGTCGAGCCTACGAAAATCTTACATTGCTTGCGCTCATCAAGGCCTATGTACAGGAAGCAAGCGTCAGCGAAAACTACAAGGCCAGCAATGATGAACTCGTTGAACTCAATCGCCAGCAGGTACTGCTGCAGTCCATGTTATCTCCAATCGTGCAATTCAGCGGGACCTCTGGACTGCTTATTTTGCTGTGGTACGGTATTGGACTTTACTACGGCAGTGGCGTCTCCCCTGGTGAAATTGTCAGCCTTGTCCTCTACGGCATGTTACTCACCCGGCCCATCAGCGGGTTTGCGGATATCTACGGTGTCTTTATCGCTGTTAAGGGTGCCAGTGAACGCCTGGCCAACCTGCTCGGTGAACCCGATGAAGCCAACAGGGGTGACCTGCGGATCCATGGCGTCGATAAGTCCATCGAATTTTCCAACATCGATTTCGGCTATCCCGGGCGTCAGCCTGTCTTCAATAATCTGAACCTGTCTATAAAAGCAGGTGAAGTTGTCGCTATTACCGGTCCGAACGGCGCGGGTAAATCGACCCTGGTCAACCTGCTGACAAGGTTCGTTTCACCACAAGCCGGCAGGATTCTGATTGATGGGATTGACATCAACAGCATTCGGCTGCAGAACCTGAGACAACAAATAGCCTTCGTTCACCAGGATGCGCTGGTGCTCAATGCGAGTATTAGAGACAACATTCTCTTTGGCCGGCCGGCCGCCACCGACAGCGAGCTGAAATACGCCAGTGAGGCGGCACTGGTCGCCAATTTTGCCGGGAAACTGCCGCTTGGATTGGACACGCCGATTGGCGATGAAGGCATGCTTATATCCGGCGGCGAGAAACAGCGCGTCGTGCTCGCCCGGGCGCTCCTGGCTGACCGCCCGGTGCTGATTCTGGACGAATCAACTTCGATGTTTGATCTTGAGGCCGAACAACAGATTGTAGCTACTTTGCGCGTGGCACTCGCGGGTAAGACGGCCTTCCTGATTACGCACCGGCCGGCAATTCTGGCACTGGCGGATCGTCTGATTTCCCTGCCGGTGCCCAACGAGAACCATCTGGAAGGATCAATCCTAGGGTAGCGGACAGTTGGGACTGGTGCGGGTCATCGAACTGCTGCAAAACTCAAACGTCATGGCGCCGAACATAAACGTGAAGTACTCGTTGGTCCCCACGGTTCCGCCTGCTGTCAGCGTACGCACATCGCCGTAGGTCACAAACTGCGGCGGGCTGTAGGGCTTTTTCGCGGTTTGATTGTCGGGTATTTGTTCAGAAGGTTTAATGTCGGCCTCCAGATTCGTCTAGTTTAACTCTGATCATGGGATATCAGGACAGTTGGCTATATCCTGCTGACGATTGGGGTTGTAATTACACATGACCATCACCATCCCTCCCATAATCATCACCATGGATTCACTGTTGTTACCCGTTCCACCCGCGGTAAGTTGGGATACCCTGCCGTAATAACGCAGTTCAGGACTGGCATATGCGAGTTTAGCGCTGTTATTACCCATGTGCCCATTATAACGATGACCGAATCGTTATAAACAGTTATCCCGACTACCGGTTAGCCTGTAACCAGCAGGACAGGCAGTAAGTCATCCAGAGCTGCTCTTGTTCCAGGGGACCGGGATCATTCAGGTTCAGAAGTCTACGGAGTTTTGAGGGCGAAATAAATTCTGAATTTAGGGATACATCACCCAGGTGCATCCGAATCCGATCTTCCATTAACCCGTACAACCCCAGCGTAAAACTGCCGCCCAGGTGCGGTTTGTCCTTTCGCCAGGCGAGTTCGCCAGGCAATTCATGATCCAGTGCCTCCCTGAGCAACCATTTCGACCATCCACCGCGAACTTTCTGGTTAAGGGGAAGCGCAACGCAATATTCCAACAGCCGCTTGTCCAGCAAAGGGTGGCGTACTTCGATACCGCTCGCGGCCGCGGCATTGTTATACCGTTCCAGTGCAACGGCGATATAAGGCTTCTCCAGCCAACTCGCCTGCAATGAGAACAGGCTATCCCGCGCCGATCGATCAGGCGTAAGCAATGACGCATAACGATCCCGTAGTCCAGGCTCACGAAGCAGTGACTCGGATATGATGGAACCTTCTGCCAGTCGGCCAAATGTTGCGGGAAAACGTGAACGAGTGATGAACCTTCTGAGGACATAGGGGCTGAAAGCGCTGCGCATGGTACCCAACAATTCCATCATGGGGTTAGACCCGAAGTGTCCCGAACGTTCCAAAACACTATTTAATGCTGATGAATACAGACCCTGACGCATCAACACTGCCGGATAGTCGGAGGGTAATGACATAACAAGATCGCCTTCCACACCGTCCAGCATGACCGTATACCCTGACGATCTCGCCTGCCGATACAACACCAGTGCAAGTGATTGTATCGCCGCAAAGGGATCATCCAGTTGTTCGGCGACACCCAATATATTTTTGACGGCATCCACCGTGCTTGTATGGGGAGAAACTCGCCTGGCCTCAGTGAATGTTTTGACCGCCATGGAATCTCCGCACGCAAAAGCATCCTTTGAAACCGCCGAAAATATCGCCAGGTCAGGACGAACCCGTAGGGCACGGCTGGTTACCGCGGCCGAATCCAGTCCACCACTCAACATTGACGCAGGCTTATCCACATCCGCGAGACGACAGTCAACGGCCTCGTCCAGCAGTTCGAGGAAAGTGTTACGGTAGTGCTCACTTCCCTTATCGCCAGTCGACTCACCCGGATCCAGCGACCAATAGCGCGTAATCTGAACTTTGTCCGACGCGACGATGAGATAATGTGCCGGTGGCAGTCGTTTTACCTCACGGTAAAATGTGGTGTCGAAATCTGCATACTCAAAGCCCAACAGGTAGTCCGCAATTCTTGTGGGGTTCACCGACAGCTGAGCATCGATGAGACCTCGTAAACCCTGTAGCGCGGAACTGAAGGCAAACGTTCGATTATCCAGGAAATAGTTAAACGGACGCACTCCCATATGATCGCGCGCGCAGTATATCTGGCGAAGCGATGCGTCCCATATGGCGAACGCGAAGTCGCCAACCAGTCGCGCCGCGCAGTCGTGTCCCCATTTCTGATAGGCATTTAGTACCAGCACGGCATCAACGGGAAATGTACCCTTCTGCGTTTGTGGCAGCGAGCCCCGGTTGTCGATTCGGCCATCAAAACAGATCAGCAGGCTGCCATCTTCGCTCGCAACAAGCCCGCTTCGCGGCACTGAGCTGACGGCCAGCTGATGGAAAGCAAGGGCGACATTCCCCTGGTTAATAATATCGCTGCCATCCGGTCCGCTGACGGCTGTGGCGGTGACCAGCGTGGCCGATAAGTCCGCATCAATCGGCCTGCTATCCCGATGGAGCAATCCGGAAATCGCTGACATTAATTTCCTGCCTGCTGCTGCAGGGTGCGCATTACCGCAGCGGTCAAACCCGGCAACTGTTCAAGGTCATGGCTGTAACCAATTTTGAACAAGGGTTTTTCGGCTGCTGTCAGTTTTTGCAGGTTTTCGAACTGTCTGCGAACCGATGATTTGTCGGTGACGTCCAGCTGGAACGTCTGGCTGATCAGTGTCATCAGGTCCGCTGCAGATCGAGACCGGGTAACGGTATTTTCCCGGTGACCATGAACGTCCAGCAGACAAATTGCCGCCAGTGGCTGCGGGGTTTGCAACACGGGGCTGGTCAATTGTGTCGGCCGGAATTTAGCAGTGTAGTGATTGACAAGCTCACCACCCTGCGCCTGGAGCGCCGCCATTGAATCCTCGAACAACCGGCTTCCGCTATAACTGGGAACCACCAGGGGTTCGGGAGAGAATTTCACCAGGATGCAATCATCGGAGATCAGCTCCGCTCCCTGTGTCTGCAGGCTCGCAGCGAGTGTCGATTTACCCGCGCCACTTTCACCAACAAACAACACGGCGCCAACACGATCAATCCGCACGCAACTCGCATGTAGTACCAGTGCACCCTGCTGGCCCAGTATCCGGGGAATCATCTGGTCCAACAGAATGTGTCTCAAGGTGTTTTCGGGTAACGGCGTGTCCATGAAATACTCGATGAGACAGCCATCGGTACTGATAAGAAAATCTACCAGTGCTGGAAAGCGAACGAAATATCCCTGCTCGACAATGGCCAGCGAAAGATCGACGTGGCCACCGGAATTTCTCCAGTGGTGCACAAACTTAAGTTCGTTGAGCAACATGGAAGTACCACGGCGAACTGTCAGGTTGAGGGTGCAGACGTTAACGGGAACCCCAACTTCGACAAGTTCCGTCAGTGCCAGGTCTGCGTCCAGGGTCACATCAAAGATCTGGTACATCAACTATATCTCTCAGCGATGTAGACCGCGAAGTCGATCGCGGCCCGTTCGTTTTTAAACTGGTCCGGGAAGTCATCAAGCAACTTTTCAGCAATATCAGTCGTACTGGTCTCACCATCCATTGCAATCAGTACCTGCAGGATTGCCGATCCTTTTTCGGTTCGCTTCGCACGGTATTGTGGCGACTTTTTTTCCATGACGGCAGGTAGTCTGGGCTCGGAAAGAAACGTCGATTGCCGTTGCTGGCCACCTGGACTGGTTATCGTCCAGGTCCATTCGCCAAAATCCGGCCTTTTCAGGGCGAAGTTAAGTTCGTCGCCTTTGCTCACAGCTACCGGTTCGCCCACTGGCAGGAAAACCTGGCGCCAGTGCATGGCCGGCTGATCCGGTGCAGTGGACAGCAACTGATCACCCAGCATTGCATTGAACCAGCCGAGAAATCCGTGACAAACACCATCCTCGGTGACCCGGACAGTGACGCTATGATCGCAGTTCACATGGTCAGCGCTATGGAATTCAACCTCATTTAATTTGCCCGGTCGTGACAACAGGCGCGCTTGAAGCTCGCTGGCCGAACCACTAAACAGGCTGTTAACCGCATAAGTCCGGAGACCGCTCAAATCCAGTCCGTGAACTGTTTGTTGCCAGCAATCGATGTTCGCTTCATAAAATTCCGATACCTGCGCCGGTGCGACAATCATTTCGGCCCGGTCAGGCAACATGATTCCACCCGGTTTCAGGAAATGCTCTCTTGCATAGAACAGCGAGGGCAACAAATCTTCCGATATCAGGAAGTTGCCAGTGAACACAGAAATGATTACGTCAACGGGTTCAGGTAACTGCACGTCCTCAATTTTGCCATCAAGACAAACGATGTTCTGTGCAAATTTCCCCCCGTTCATTATTTGACGGGTGATGTTCAAAACCCGGCCCGGTTCAACCATATATACCTTGCTAGCACCGCTGACCGCCGCCATAAATCCATGCAATCCCAGGCCGGCGCCGAGATCGAGAACCACACTACCGGGCTGGACCGCTCTGGCGATGGCCGTCCGGTAGATCTCATTGCGTCTGCTGTCGAGAAGCATCTCCCGGTGATCGTAGAGGGTCTCGTAACTCATTGTGGCTCTGCCAGCAGTAACCCGCTCTTCACTAATTGATCGATCAGCTCAATCAAGTCGTGACGCAGTTGCGTCGGTTCAACCTCATACTCCTCCAGCATGCACTCAAATACCTGCTCAAATTCGCCGTGCTGCCCGATCAATTGCCAAACACGGCTACCGACGGCATCGAGACCAAAATAGCTTTCACCGTCCAAATCCAGAATAACCGTTTCGCCGCCAATCTCCTGCGAGATTGCTTCCGTGGAAACACTTAAGCGGGAAGTCATGTAATCTTGCATTGCGTCAACGATTTTTTGTCGAATTTGAATATAGCAGAATGCCCACACTAACCCCATCCAGTCTAACCCCGGCCCCGGCCCCACCGGTCACGCACTTTGAAACGTTCGTCAGAAGCCTGTTCAATCCTTCTGTGGGGGTCGCGCCGATCATGCATCCAGACGACGAGGCCGATTTCCTCGATCTGCTGGTCGCCCACGGGATCGCCCCGATTGTTCTGCAGAAAATTCAGTCAGAAGGCAGGCCTGTCAGCGAGTCATTCAAAACCCGTATCATCCGAATAGCCCGTGATGAAATGGTTTTTCATGAGGAAACCAACCGCCAGATTTTGCCGGTACTGACTGCTTTGGGGAGCGCCGGCATCCGCTCCTTACTGCTAAAGGGCGGAGCATTGGCAACGCACTTGTACCCCGAGCCAGGAACACGGCCGCGTGCAGACACAGACATTTTTGTGGACAGTGCTGATCTGCCTCAGGCAGCAGAACTTCTCATCGAACACAAATTCAGGCCGACGCCGGAAGCAGGTGTCGAAAAAACTCAGGCCTGTGAGTATAGAAAATCCGGCAGGTTCGGAATAAGCCACATCATTGATCTCCACGAGTCGATCTCGAACTCCCGGCATCAATGGACCCGGACGATGACCTTTACGACGCTCTGGCAGGATTCACTGAGCATCAAAACCTTGCCCGAATCGACCAGGGTACCCTCCTGCAGCCACGCCCTGCTGCATGCCTGTTTTCATCGAGGCCAGCACTACTCTCATCTTGGCGACCGGTTGATCTGGCTGCATGATATTTCACTGTTAGTTGAGTCACTGGATCGCGAGCTACTAAACCAATCCTTGCAACTGGCAAAAAATCTGAACATAGGCGCCATCGTTGCCAACAGCATCCTGGTGGCGCGACACTGGTTCAATACAGACCTGCATGAGGAAACACTTAAAGAGCTTCGGTCAACAGAATTCGATGAGTCACTCACACTGCTCGAGCGAGATCTCGACCTTGGCATCGCTAATCGCGCCATGCTCAATCTCAGGCACATTCCCGGTTTCACCGATAAAGTCAGGTACGTTTTGCGGCGGCTTTTCCCTCAACCGGACTATATGCTGATGATTTATGCATCAAGTAACCGCTTCATGCTACCACTATTCTATATACGCAGGATCATTACCGCGGCGCGCATCGGTCTGATCAAGTTTCAAGATGATCGGTCAGAGTCGAGCTGAATAATCTCCTGGTAGCATGCGGCAACCTGCTCGCCACAGATTATTTCACCCTGGACACTGACCCAGGCATGCGCGTCAAGCGAACTGCCCAGCCACCTCGTTCCGAGGTGAAAGCTATAATGCGTATCACGAGTATCCAGCATCCAGACACAAACCAGCGCCTGCACAAGACAGGCGCTTCGCCAGGGCGTGTGGTCGGCAACGCGTTCAATCAGGCTACCCAGTTCCCGCGCATTGCACAATTCAGCAGGAGACACACCAGCCACTCGGGATGCCGGTAACAGCGTCTTCAAGGGTTGTCTGATGAGCGCCAGACGCGCATAACCAAGCAGGGTCCAGATTTTCATGGCAAGCCATTGCTGCCTGACCGCCATGGCGAGAAATTTCTGTACTGTCGATCGCATGGTAATCAGGTTACAGCTGGAGTGTCTTGGGCAACGTCCGCTCTTGAGGCAAGTTTGACAAGCACGACGCGCAAAGCAATGAACAGCCAGAAGGAAACAACCACGACGATGGAAATGAGCCATTCCTCAACATCGAGATACTGAAGCATCACTCCAAGGGCGCCCAGAAGCAGACCGATCAACAGGAGCAAGTGGCGAGTCATTGTGGCCGACAGTCCCACATTCATCATCAGGTGGTGCACATGCAGTCGATCTGCTGACAGCGGTGAACGTTTTTGCGAAATCCGCACTGCCATCAGGATAAGACAATCACATACAGGGACGGCAATCGGAAAGTACGCCACAACAGGATCGATCATACCCTTCCTGGCTGCGTAGATGAGCACAATGGCGGCAATAAATCCGATCAGCCGGGCACCCGAATCACCGAGAAAACTCTTTAGTCGGCGACCGAACAGACCCAGGTTAGCCATGTACATGGGGATCAGTGCCGTGATAATCAGGATACACAGATCAACCAGTCCTTCTACATCGGTTCGGGAAGTTTCCCTGAGCAGGGCAATCAGCGTTGCGAAGCAGACAATCCCCAGCCCTGAACACAAGCTATCGATGCCATCAGTCCAGTTAAAGGCGTTACTTGCAGCAACAAAAGAGAACACTGTCATCGGAACCGCCCAGCGACCAAGCGTCATTTCAGCCGGCCCGAACAAATAACCCAGGGTGTCGAGTTGGAGCAATGCAAGCGTGCACAACAGCACCCCAATGGTACCGTCAATCCCAAGTCGCACCACCGCATCAATATCAAGAACATCATCAATGACATGAGCCGCCACCAGCACAGTCAGCAAAACACCCACAGTGGGCCAGAAGTCAAGCGGGTATCCGATAGCCTGGGTATCGATCGGTGTCAGTATGAAGATCGTAAAAAATGTCAGGAGCAGCGCAGCGCCGCCCGTTAAC
The DNA here is from genome assembly GCA_021773555.1 of Gammaproteobacteria bacterium. Classification (GTDB taxonomy): domain Bacteria; phylum Pseudomonadota; class Gammaproteobacteria; order Pseudomonadales; family Azotimanducaceae. The sequence continues at coordinate 36,268 of JAJFKA010000009.1, read as the reverse complement.
GGCACCAGACCATCGTGCTGCTTACGATCGCCGTCCGGATGATCGACCAGTTTTACTGCCGTCGCCAACGGATTGATGAGAGACAGGAACCCCAACAACAACACTGTTGTCGCAGCGAACGTGGCTATTAGTTCGAGATTCAAATGCACTCCGACAATTCGTTTCCCCTATTTAAACGCATCTACAACTGATTAAAAGCTGATTTTGCCCGGATCGAAGAAAAAATCGGGCAAACGCTCTGTTTCGGGCTGTAACCTCAAAAATGGTACAACTTTCAAATCCTTACATTCAATTACACAAGGTCGATAAAGGCCTTACGCTCGCTGCCTAGACTCTCTTTCGAACAGTTAACAAAGGGTCTTCGACGTGAAACAGTTAGGTTTGCTCCTGATTATCGGATTTCTACTGCCTGGTTGTGCTTCCGTTCAACTCGGCTATACCCTCAAGCCGGTGGATATGTACCAGGCGCGCGTCGGTAGCTGCGGTGATGAACCGACGGTTTACGCCCTGAGCCGGGAGATGGTTGCTGAGAAGTGCGACGGCAAGCTCGGTTGCACCTTCTTCGCGAAAAAACACAGTCCGGCGGAGATTTATTACGTACAGGGCCACAACGAAATCCTCCAGCATGAAATGTTTCATTGTCTGGCCGGGGGTCCCTTACATGAGGGAGAACTGCTCGTGGCAGGTCGTGCGGTCGCAGCTGAACGAAACAATCCATTCGGAATCGGTGGTGGTTTTTAGTCTTCTGATCTGCTCAGTAATGCAACGATTTCCCTGACAACAATCTCCGGTTGATCCCATAGCAGGAAATGCCCTCCGCGTTCAACCGGCACTATTCTGACATTGGCATGGGTCAGCGATTTCCGGGCGAACTCCAGGTTACGAAAATCAACCAGTTTGTCCTGGGTACCGTGAATGACGGAAACCGGTGAGGTAATCCGGTTCAGTAGCGGCGCCAGAATCGCCAGTTCTTCCCCCAGTGGCATGATTTCCTGGTTAGCGCGAAGCAATCCTTCCGGAACAGCCCAGGCTAAAAGCGAATAGCTGGCAAGCTGGTTATACCATCGGGCACCGCCGAGATCCGGGTCAATACTGCTCGAGATGACAACCACTCCAGCAATCTTATCGGGGTAATCGACAGCCATGCGATAAGCAAGGCTGCCGCCCAGTGAATGTCCAACAAGCACCACCGGTGCCCCGGAGTGGTTCACCTGCGCTACCTGCATCAGGATGCTTGCCTGCTCCCGAAAGCCGGGTAATTGTGTTCCCGAACGACCAAATCCCGGTCGGTCCACAGCTACCAGATGCGCCTGACTTCTAAGCACCGGATCCTGCAGATATCGCGCATATCCCTGCCACGATCCTGGCGTGCCATGGATAAAAAGTACCAGCGGATCGGATGCATCACCGCTCTCGGCGAAGAATATCTGATGCTGCTCGATTTGGACCTGGCTAAATTTTATCTCCTCGCGCGAATCCTGCGAAACGGGCTCGTACGGAGGAAAGCAGCCAGTCAATGCAGTCAGGCAAATGCCTGCCTGAATCATTACCCGCCAACTACATTCCACGTCGCCATCCGTAACAAAACTGCGTCCTGATCGTCCCTATATTTGTGCTGGTGTAATGGGATGAACACACCTTCTGATCGCACGAAGCCAGGCCATTCGTCATTGGATTCATTTTCCTCTTTGGATAGGCTGCGACAGGTGTGGTCCTGACTGGACCGCATTCCAGGGGAAAGCCCGGGTAATATTATACACCCGGGAGGCACAGGTTTTTTTTCGCTGATTTAGCTTTGAGGTACCAAAATTTGAACGCCTGCCTATAAAATGTGTTACCCGTTTCACCTGTCAGAGTACTTATGCAACAGGATATTACCGTGTCAACCTTCAAGACCGTGTTTTCAGCGTTGCTCTTAGCTTGCTGGATACTCGGCATGGTGAGCTTGTTTTTTCTCGCCCGGGCGCTCCGAATCAAATGGGCTGATCATCTGATCCTCGTTTTCCATCGTGGTGTCGCAGCGTTGTTCAACCTGAACATTGAACGCCAGGGCGAACTGATCAGCGACCGACCGGTGATTTATGCAGTCAACCATATTTCTTACCTGGACGTGTTCGTACTTGGCTCAAGCATACCCGGCAGCTTTATTGCAAAATCTGAAGTCGCCGGTTGGCCAGTATTTGGCAAGCTGGCAGCGTTACAGAACACGCTGTTCTTTGAACGCAATGCACGGCGCGCGGCGAGTCAGGTAGCGCAAATGCAGGAGCACCTGTTAACCAAAAGTAACCTGATCCTGTTTCCGGAAGGCACCAGTACGCCAGGTACTCACGTGGAGCGATTTCGAAGCAGTCTCTTCCAGGCGGCGGATCTTCACGGGCAATCCATCCAAATTCAACCGGTCACCGTCGCCTACACCCACTACAAGGGGAGCAGGATGAATCAGGATCAGCGCGACTTCTACGCCTGGTATATCCCGATGCCGTTCCTTTCCCATTTTCTCAACGGACTGGGATTAAAACCCGCAACCGTCCAACTCATCTTCCATGAACCGGTCACTGTGGCACAGTTCGAGTCGAGAAAAGCCTGCGCCAGGTACTGCGAGGAGAAGGTCAGAGCTGGTTTGTTGGATGCAATAAATGAAACAGAAGAAATTTATCCGAAAAAATATCTGGCCGCGGTCGGTCCTAGTACATGAAAACGACAGGACTGCAACGCAGCATGCTGGCGGGCGTCGCAGGATTCATTGTTTACGGCGGCTGGGCGTACTTCATTAACGCTTCCCACGGATTCGAAACGGGTTTGCGATCTGGTCTCGTACAGGGTGGGTATTCCCTGCTGTTAACCCTGTCAACGACGTTGATGATGGAATACCTGATGGACTTTTTTTCGCACATGAAGGGGCAAATTATTTTGACTATTCTGGCCACTAGCATCGTCACTTTTGGCACGGCTTACGGTATTCACTGGTTGTTCAGGACGCCGGAAATACTCATGACGATTACGCCGGGATTCATTGTCGGTCTGGTCTATACCACTGTTTACGTTACTACCCTGAATCGGCTGAGAATATTGCAGGAGACGGACTAACATGATGTATCAGTTGCAGAGCGCTTCCGGCGAAGCTGGACTAGCGCAGGCTGTGGAGGCAAATATCATTGCACTTCGAAAACTTCTGGAAGCCCTTTCCGACATAACCGATACTTGTTACTGCTTTCGACCTGCGCCAGAGAATAGCTCCATCGGGATGCATACAAGACACATCATCGATCACTACAGCTGCCTGTTTGCCGGGCTCGATAACGCGCTTATCGAATATGACGACAGGTCCAGGTCAGTGGACATCGAAACATCAGCCGGACAGGCAATCGCTGTGCTCAGAACGAAGATCAAGGAGCTTGGGCTGATAAACCTGCGACAATCCCGGAGGAACGGAACATTGAATATTGTCATCTCATCACACAGCGATCTGAACGCCATGACGGTGGCCTCCGGTCTGATTCGAGAACTCCTGTTCCTGCAATCCCATACACTCCACCATATGGCGATCATCCAATTACTGTTAAATTTGCAGGACATCCGGATCGATCCTGATTTTGCTGCGTCACCCTCAACGCTGAAGTACGGTTAAGACATGAGTGAACTATCAACTGAATCCGCCCTCCCCCAACAGCTTCAGAACGTTAGCGCCGGACGCTATGAAGCGCGCCTCGCACGAACCTCCCAGGAAGTCTTACAGGCGCAGCGGCTTCGATACCAGGTCATGTATCTGGAGAAAGGCGGCCATCCCGATCTCAACAAGATCAGGTTGAAGGCAGACGTTGACGAGTGGGATGAATGCGCCCATCACATTATCGTTCTTGATAACAAGGCTGTCGATTCTCCCGATGAACACAAAATAGTCGGAACCCTGCGTCTCGTCAGCAACGAGACGCTGACAGCAGGGCAACACTTCTACACTGAAGAGGCTTTCGACCTCGCAAAACTTCGTGATCGTTACACTCGACTGCTCGAACTCGGTCGGTTTTGCATCGACCCCACCGGGCGAAATGGCGCTATCCTGATGCTCATCTGGAAGTATGCAATGCAATTTATCATGGCGAACGACATCGAGGTCATGTTTGGATGCGCAAGTTTTCCCGGTACAGACATTGACAGTCACCGGGATGTCCTCAGCTATCTTTATAACCACAACCTGGCCCCTGAAGCCTTGATGCCACACCCGGTTGGAAAACATATCAGGATTGCAGACATCCGGGCTGGCCATGCGGCCAGCCGGGCGGGCCAAGCGAACTTCGACGATGCGACCCAGGGAATCCCCACATTACTGCGCGGGTATCTGAAACTGGGTGCCAGGACCAGTGACTGCGCGGTCATTGACCCCGTATTCAACACGACATTCATCTGTATCTACGTTGACGCCGCATCAATGTTATCCGGCAATACTACCCTTGTACCCTCGAAAAAATCGGCTGTTAAACATCCATAAGCCGCTTATGGCTCATGTTCAGTATGGCGGTATTGCGTCGGACCTTGCTGACAATCTCCTTATAGGAATGCAACACCATGGTCTGATTTCTGTGTTCGCTCGCAGCGTCGAGCAAATATTTACCGTGCTCGAGGAATATCCTGTAGGCCTGCAGAAGTGTTTTCTCCGGGTCGAACATGTGCGTCGGCAATGAGGCAACACCATTGACCTCGATGACATGAAACTCGCCACGCTGAAACGCCTGCTGACTTTCCGCTTTCAAATCCAGTCTGCCGAAATTGAATCCCGGCTGGTCCTGGAATATTGAAAAAACAGCCTGCGCAAGTGCCGGTGTCTTCAACTCACTATCGTCAGTAAACTTACATCCCATGGTATGCGAGCCAATAAAGGACAGTTGCACGACTTCACCGGCCGCAGGTACCCGTTGCACATCAAGGTACTGTAGAAATGTCGCCCAGTGTGGGGTGCATCGCGGATGTGCATCGGCAAGCTGTCGGACGGTACTGCGTGCGTTTCCAACGATGGTTGGAAAATGCTTCCTGTTGATCCCGGTGATCAACGGACGACCGCCATGGCGAACATAAAAGACACCATATTCTTCATTAAATGGCGTAAATTTTTGCACCAGGTAGCTGCCTGCCAGTTGCGCAATTCTTACCGGTACATCCGCCGCGTCAGACAGCCTGACCACGCCTTTGCCGACGCTGCCGATGTCGGACTTCAAAATCAATGGAAATCCGTGCTCCGCCGCGAAATCAGTCACCACCCGTTGCTTCTCGGCGTCGGAAAGGCCTGCATCAATGCGCGCGGTCGGCAGGAATAGGGATTGCTCGAACGCCATCTGGGTATCAAATTTCGATCCAATACCGATCTCGCCGTGATCCAGCGCATAATTTGCCTTTGCCAGTGATTTAACCGACAGACCGCGAACGAGACCGCCGATAACCAGATAGGCGTAATACGGCAACTCGAAAATACGGGGATTCCAGAATTCGTGATGTCTCACTGCCCGGTTACCGCCGTGACTCGTGTAGTCCCTGGGGTCACCAAATAAAAAAACTCCTTATGTTCAAACTATATTGTCAGCGCCAGCGTCATATAGCTGACATTCTGGAAACCAATTCGATCCGGTTTCCACCAGATTATAGGGGAACCCTGTTTGAACAAGCTACTGAGCATCCTCACGCCGATCTTCGTCATCACAGCGGGAATCGGCATCTATCTCGCCCTGGAATGGGCAAAACCCGAGCCGGAAAAGAAGGAAGAGGCGCCCAGACCACTCAGCGTATTCGTTGAATCGGTTGAGCAGATCGATATCGCACTTCAGGTCGAGACCGGTGGTGAAGTTCGTGCCCGGACCGAAGTTGATATAGTCACGCAGGTAGCTGGTAGAATCGTCGCAGTTTCCGGGGAGTTCACCGAAGGCGGCCTGGTACAACCAGGCGTCACCCTGGTTTCCATAGAAGACACGGATTATCGTTACGCAGTTCTCCAGGCCGAGGCAGTGGTCGCCAATGCCGAGGTCGGCGTTCAACAGGCTATGGCAACTGCCAATGTGGCGCGTAAACAGCTCCAGAATGCCACCAACGCATCTGATCTGGCATTGAAAAAACCCCAGGTTGCCCAGGCCGAGGCCGCACTCAAAGCTGCCAAGGCGGATCTTGCCCAGGCGCAAACGAACCTCGAGCGTACCCAGATCTCCCTGCCCTTCCACGGCAGATTCATCAGCACAGCCGTTGATATCGGCCAGTATGTAACGCCCGGGACTTTGATTGGCCGGGCTTTTTCGACCGACGTGGTCGAAATCCGCTTGCCACTGAATGATGGTCAGCTAGCGTCACTGGGCCTGCCGATCGGGTTTATCGCAGGCCCCGGCCAGGGCCTGCCCGTTGAACTGGAAGCGATCGTCGCTGGTGTCACCCAAAACTGGCAGGGGAAACTCACCCGTCTGGATGCCTCAATCGAGGCACGCACCAGGACTCTCTACGGCATCGTCGAGGTGCTTTCCCCTTACGAAACTAACGTATCCGCCACTGGCATGCCGCTTGCGGTCGGCCTTTACGTCAATGCCGAGATCCAGGGTAGAAGCATCAGTGATGCCTATGTGATCCCGCGAACTGCATTGCGTGCCGGAAATCAGGTTTACGTCGTCAATGACAAGGGGCGCCTTGAAGTCAGAAAGGTTCGCGTTACTCACAGCACCGCCAGCAATGCCATTATTGCCAGCGGCCTGCGCACGGCAGAAAGCGTCGTGGTCTCATCAATCCGCAACCCCATTTCTGGTATGGCAATCGATGCATTGCCGCGAACCTATAAGGAAACCGCCAATTCCAACTTCTCTGAAACCGCAACGGTTGGAGGTTAGCTCGCATGCGCCAATTGATCACCTGGTGGGTTAAAAATCCTGTCGCGGCCAACTTGCTGCTGGTCGGTATCCTGCTCGCTGGTATGCTCGGATTTGCTGCCATGGAACGGGAGGCATTCCCTATATTCCGGGCGAACCAGGTGCAGGTGGAAATTGCCTGGCCGGGTGCTGCCCCCCAGGAGGTTGAAGAACAGATCATCAGCCGTATCGAGGAATCGCTGAATAATCTGGATAACATCTTTCACATTTATTCCACCGCGGAAGAAGGTTTCGCACATATCGAGATCTACACTTATCCGGATGAGGACATCGAGAAATTCCTGAACGATGTCAAACTTTCTGTCGACTCGGTGAATTCGTTACCCCGGGATATCGAAAAACCCAGAGTGCGCCGGGTTGAATATCGCGACGAGATGATGAGGGTAGCCGTCCACGGTTTCCTCGAGGAGCGGGAACTTAATCGACTGGCTGAGGATCTACGGGATGAAGTCGCGGCACTCCCGTGGGTGTCGATTGTCGAATTGTTCGGCACGCGTCGTGAGGAAGTGACTATCGAACTCTCGGAACATGCCATGCGTCAATATGCGTTGAGCTTTCAGGATGTGGCCGACGCAATCCGCAGTAGTTCCATCAATGTTTCCTCCGGCAGCATCCGCACAGAAACCGGTGATGTGTTGTTACGTGCTCGCAACATGGCAGACTCAACTGAGGAGTTTGACAAAATTGTCATCCGTCAAAACGGGAATGGCGGCATTGTCACCGTCGGTGATGTAGCGCGTGTCATAGATGGCTTTGAAGATAATGAAATCCTCGCCACCATGAACGGTGAACCATCAGTGCTGCTACAAATTCTTGCCACTGACGACATGCAGGTTGTGCGCACCAGCGATGCCGTGCGTGCCTGGATGGAGCAGCGTAAAAAAAATCTGCCGGAAGATGTAAGCCTTTCCTTGTGGATTGATTCAGCTGACATTTACAAGAGCCGCATGGGTACCATCAGCAATTCCGCTTTTCTCGGTCTGTTTCTGGTGTTCCTCGTGTTGATCCTGTCCCTCAGGCCACGAGTAGCATTATGGGTAACCGCAGGTATCGGTGTCGCTTTCATGGGTACATTCGCCCTCTTACCTGCCAACGATGTCTCACTGAATATCATGTCAACCTTTGCTTTTCTATTGGTGCTCGGCATCGTGGTGGACGACGCAATCGTCGTCGGCGAAAGTATTCATCTACACAGTCACAGACCCGGTGGAGGCGGACCCGATTCCGCGATAGAAGGTGCCTACGCCGTGTCCAAGCCCGTGATTTTTGCCGTACTAACAACAATTGTTGCTTTCGCACCCTGGTTCTTCCTGACCGGTGAGGATGCCCAGATAACCCGACAGCTTTCCATCGTTATCACTCTGGCCCTGATCATTTCGCTCATCGAAGCATTTCTGATTCTGCCCTCGCACCTGCGTAACCTCAAGCACAGGGAGGTTGTTGGCAGGCTTTCCAGTTGGCAACGTTCCATTGAACAAGGCATCGTTACCTTCGCTTCCACAACTTATCGAAAATATCTGCTACGCGCCGTTGCGCATCGTTACCTGACCAGCAGTATTTTTATCACCGCCTTTATCATCAGTGTCGGTATTTTCAACAGCGGGTGGGTAAAATTTTCGTTCATGCCGGAAGTGGAAAACGAAATTATCTACGTTAATGTCGTGCTTCCTACCGGAACACCTTACTCACGTGCCCTGGCTGTCCTCGACCAGCTCCAGGTCGCTGAGCTCGCCCTGATCGATGAGGTCGAGACCAACGCTGTGACCGGAGGCGGAACCGGTAAGCTCATCGAGGGCTGGTACACGCGGTCTCGTCGAGACAGTGTAATTGCCATCGTTAAACTTGCACCTCCTGAAATCCGCGATTTATCTGCCAAACAGGCAGCTACTCGCCTCAGGGAACTGGTTGGGGATATTCCCGACGCGGACGAAATCGAAGTCAATTACACAATGAACAATTCCACACCTCAAATTTCCTATATTTTCCGACATCGGGATATGGAAATCCTGAAGCAGGTCAGCATCGAGGCGAAAACCCGGCTTGACCAGTACGATGGTACTTTCTACATCCGGGACAATATGCGTGGCGAGACCGAGGAACTTCACATGACACTCCTGCCAGGCGCCGAAAGGCTGGGTATTACCCTCGCTCAGGTTTCCAATCAGGTTCGCCAGGCTTATTTTGGTGAAGAGGTTCAACGTCTGCCACGAGAAAATGGCGATGTGAAAGTCATGGTTCGTTACCCCCGGGCACTGAGGTACACGCTCGAGAGTCTCAATGACTTTATGATCAGAACCACGGATGGCCGCGAAGTCCCGCTGTTTTCAGTCGCGGATGTTGAACTCGCCTCAGGCGTGCAGAGAATCCAGCGACGAGATGGCCAGCGCATGGTCAGGGTCACCGCTGGCGTCGTTGGTGAACTCATGAGTGATATTCGAACTGATATGGACGAGAATTTTCTTCCCCTGTTACGCGAACGCTACCCGGATTTACTTGTTGGTGGATCAATCGAAAGTGAAGACATTTTTTTCGATGAAATATTCGCCCTCTATGCCATTGCGTTCTTCCTGATGTACGCACTGATCGCCATTGCTTTTCGCTCCTACTGGCTGCCATTGCTCGTCATGACCGCTGTTCCGTTCGGATTCATGGGAGCGATTTATGGACACCTGATATTTGGTGTGTCGATGGCCCTGTTCTCTTACTTCGGTATTGGTGCAGCGGCGGGTGTCGTGGTGAACGATAATCTCGTGCTGGTGGACTACGTCGGACGATTGCGCGACAAAGGAGTATCTGCCGTCGAGGCCGTGATCGATGCTGGCGTAACCCGGTTCAGACCCATCCTGTTGACAACCGTGACAACATTCGTCGGTCTGATGCCAATTATGGCCGAACGTTCAACCGATGCGCAGTTTCTGAAACCCGCGGTACTGGCACTCGCCTTTGGCGTCTTGTTTGCCTTGTTTGTAACCCTGTTCCTGGTGCCTTCGCTTTACTGTGTCGGCGAAGACGCGCGGGCTTTGCTGACGCGCGTTCGAGCGCAGCTGCCGAGACTGAACTTCCGCAAGCTTGTCCCGGGGATTGGCCAGTAGCTCAGGACTCCTTCACCGCGGCTTCGATCCAGGTGTCCACCATGGTCTCGAGTACATCAAGTGGCACCGCACCCTGGCTCAGTACGAGATCATGGAAACCCCTTATGTCAAACTGATTGCCGAGGCGGTTCTCTGCCCTCTCCCGTAATTCTGTCAACTTTAACTGACCCAACTTGTAAGCCAGCGCCTGGCCCGGCCATGAGATGTACCGGTCAATCTCATTGACAATATCGAGCTCATTTCGTGCTGCGTTCGCCTTAAAGTAATCAATCGCCTTTTGACGCGACCAGCCCTTGTAGTGCATGCCGGTATCGACAACCAGCCGAACTGCACGCCACATGTCATAAGTAAGCTGGCCAAATCGCGAATAGGGATCTTTATACAAACCCAGGTCATAACCCAACCGTTCACTGTATAGCCCCCAGCCTTCCACAAATACAGTAAAACCAAGGTAACGCCTGAAATCGGGAAGCTGCTCCAGTTCCTGTTGTAGTGCGAGTTGCAGATGATGTCCGGGGACGGATTCATGTACGGTTAATACTTCCATCTCATAGATCGGCCGTGTCTCGGGCTTGTACAAATTCACGAAATAATAACCGGCGCGGCTACCATCGGCCGCCGGCCTGTTGTAATAAGCAGTGGTAGTATCCGGCGCAATGGCATCCGGTATTGCTTTCAATCCATAGGGCGTCCTGGGTAACTTACCGAAGAGATTAACCAGTTGCGGATCGATTTTTTTTGCGATGACATGATAGGCATCGAACAATTCCTGCTCATCGTCGAAGTAAAACTGGCTATCTGTCTTCAAAAATTCAATGAACTCCGCAAACGTCCCCTCAAAGCCAGTCGTTTTAATCACCTGATCCATCTCACCCCGTATCCTTGCCACCTCCGCGCGACCGAGCTCATGAACTTCATCCGGTGTCATCGATGTGGTCGTAAAGCGCCGGACCAGAAATTCGTAATAGGCACGACCGTCGGGTTGCGACGATACGGCGATTTCATCCCGGCAGGCCGGATAATAGGTGTGAGTGAAAAAGTCATAGAGCACGCGATAAGCCGGAATCACCTTCTCCGCGATCACTGCGCTGGCAGCCCGCCTGAGTCGGTCCCTGTCCGTTGCGCTGAACGAGTCGGGTATCTTTTCAAAAGGCTTGAAAAAGAGACTGTCCTCGGGTGCGTCAACCAGTTGTTTTTCAATCTGCGCAGGTACCCGCGACATCGTGATCTTCGGCGGCACAATATGTTTATCAATGCCTTCCTGCATCAGCGCAATGGTTTGCGCAACGAGGACGTCAATCTTTTCCAACCGCCGTAGCCAGTCATCATAGTCTCCAACGGTTGTCATGCGAATCCGATTACCCGTTTCGTCCAGCGTTTGGATGCCGCCCCGCTGACTGATGGGAATCAACTCATTCTGGAACCTGCTGGCTTCAATACGCTCACGATAGTGACGTTCGAACAGGTCGAAGTTGACCTTTTCGCGATTGTCCAGCTGCTCTCGATCAATACGCATCAGGTCTTCCAACGCAGTCGCATCGTGACTCTGGCGCTCGACTCTGCCTTGCTTGCTGAGGTCCTGCCAGCGATCATTGAAGCGTCGGTCCCCCAGCATTGATGCCCGGACCGGATTATCCGCCATTTCCTGCTCCCAGCGCTGTTCAAATACCGCATGCAGTCGGATAGTTTCTGCCGATTTACTAATGACCTCTGCGTGCAGATTCGCAACCACTAACAACAGCAACAAACCTGGCCATCGAGACATAAGTCCTTCCCCGGTTTTCGTTTGCTGCTTACTATCGCACTTCATGCCACCATTCGATACCATCAGTTGTTTTCCGATTTTTAGGAGTAAGTCATGTTACAGGCAGTACAACTCGGCAAGAACAGTGGTTTACGGGTATCACAACTCTGTCTGGGTACGATGAATTTCGGCGAACCAGGCAGGGGACATCAGGGGGACTGGACACTCGGTCCTGATGAGGCGCGACCAATATTCAAGGCAGCCCTTGAGCAAGGATTGTTTTATTTCGATTGCGCAGATGTATACGGCATAGGCGCCTGTGAACAGGTTGTTGGTGCCTTGCTGAAAGAACTCGCACCCCGGGAAGAATACGTGCTCACCACCAAGGTCGCCATGCCCATGGGGCGAGGTGCCAATCAGGGTGGGCTTTCCAGAAAACATATCATGGAGGCGATTGATAACAGCCTGAAACGCCTTGGTCACGACTATGTGGATCAACTCATAATTCACCGACATCCCCATGGTGCACCGGGGCAGGCATTAGTCCCCATCGAAGAAACCATGGAAGCTTTACACGATGTTGTGAAGGCGGGTAAGGCCATGTACCTGGGTGGGTCGTCCATGTTCGCATGGCAGTTTGCCGAGTTGCAGCTTACCGCCAGACAACATGGCTGGACGCAATTCGTATCGATGCAAAACCACTACAACCTGATCTATCGCGAAGAGGAACGCGAGATGATTCCTTATTGCAATGCCACCGGTGTGGCACTAACACCCTGGTCGCCACTGGCGCGCGGTATACTCACCGGTGCTTATAAAGGGGGGTTCGACCAGGGCACGACCGACCGCTCCAAAGGGGGAGACAGAAAGCGTACGGAGAGCCTGTATCGGGGTGCGATGGACTTCAAGATCGCGGACAGGGTAGTGGAAGTAGCCGGAAACTATGGCAAATCCCCCGCACAGATTGCCCTCGCCTGGTTACTCAGCAAAGCAGGTGTCTGCTGCCCGGTGGTGGGTGTTTCCAAAATAGAACAGCTCAATGATCTGATTGGTGCCACTGAAATCACCCTCGAGAAGGAGGACATTGATTATATGGAGGCGCTATACCAACCGGTAGAAAACCTGTTGTCTATTGGCAGTTCCTGATCGGTCCCGTGAACCGAACATGACCGGATTCGGCTCTCACTTGCACAGAAGTTTGTGGCACACTCAAGACTCCACTCTCCACCACCAAAGAGAAAAGTATGGCTGTTGTTACCGTCGATATCACAGACTCGATCAGCGTCATCACCATGAATCGTCCGGAAGCGCTCAATGCCTTCAATGCCGATATGATGCATGAGCTGTGTGAAGCTTTCTTCGCAGCCACCAGCAGCGAACGGGTGAAGGTCGCCGTACTCACCGGTGCGGGCAGAGCCTTTTCGGCCGGTGCGGACCTGAAGTCCATGGGTGCAGCGACGGCACCGGGAAGACATGGCCTGGAAGCACTTTTGTTCTCCATTATCGATTTTCCCAAGCCACTGATCATCGCCGCTAATGGCCTCGGAGTTGGTATCGGCGCGACTATCTGTGGACTTTCGGATGTCACTATTATGGCTGAATCCGCTCGCTTCAAAGCACCCTTTTCGGCGCTGGGGCTGACCGCCGAAGCGGCAAGCACCTATACATTTTCCCGCCTGATGGGCTACCAGCGAGCCAGTTGGTTCCTGCTTTCCTCCGAATGGTTTTCTGCCTCGAGTTGCGTTGAGATGGGTCTCGCCATGAAAACCTGCAGCGACGAGGCGGTGCTCGATTCCGCCTTCGAACACGCGCGAATACTCGCCCGCCTGCCGCTCATCTCTCTGCAGCAAACCAAGGAACTACTGATCGGACCCCATCGTGAAGCCATGAAAGCCGCCGTCAGAGCAGAAAACCTGGCGCTGGCGGAACTTCGCGGCAATCCAGCCAATGCTGAAGCAATCAAGGCTTTTGTCGAGAAACGTGAAGCAGATTTTTCGAGCCTGTAACCATCAGCTTCGCTTTTGCTCATCATCCGGCAGGAGCGTATCTTTGCAAGACACGACTGACAGGGCGAGGTAATCCATGTATCCAGGCCACTGGGCAAAGATATTTCCTGACAAACCAGCAATGATCCATGCGGGCACGGGAGAGCGGGTTTCTTACCGATCACTCAATGATCGATCTAACCAGCTGGCGCAAAATATGTGGTCTCTCGGCTTGCGCAAAGGCGACCATGTTGCGGTGTTTATGGACAATGACCTGCGCTATTTCGAAATCGTCTGGGCTGCACTTCGATCTGGACTCTACCTGACCACAATCAATCGTTACCTCACGGCCGATGAGGCCGCCTACATCATTGATAACTCTGAAGCGAAAGTTGTGATTGCAACCGACTACCTGGCAGCGGTTGCAGACCACCTGGCACCCAAATGTCCGCTGGTGGGGCAGTGGTTAATGACGGGCGAGCCGTCTGCGGGCTACCTGGATTATGAGCAGGTTCTCGCTGCCAATCCTGCCGAGCCGCTCGCGAGCGAGCCCAGCGGTGCTTTCATGCTGTACAGTTCCGGCACCACTGGCAGACCGAAGGGCATCTTACGACCGCTTCCTGAAACACAGATTACGGATCAGGATGGCAATATCGGCGCCCTGCAGCGCTCGATCTGGGGATTCGACGAAGATACCATTTACCTGTCACCAGCACCCCTGTACCACAGCGCACCGATCGGCTTCTGCACTGCAACCCAGGCACTGGGGGGCACCGTGGTGATGATGCCAAAATTCAACGAAAACGACGCGCTTAAAGCAATCCAGGAATACAAGGTTACCCACAGCCAATGGGTACCGACGATGTTCAGCAGAATGCTGAAAATGGACGAAACCGAGCGACTTAGCTACGACCTGTCCACACAGAAGGTTGCAATTCATGCGGCGGCACCGTGCCCCCGTCAGGTGAAGCAGCAGATGTTTGAGTGGTGGGGACCCATAATCTATGAATACTACGGCGGCACCGAACTGAATGGCTTGACACATATCACACCTGAAGCCTGGCTGAGTCGACCCGGGACTGTCGGCCAGCCTGTCCTCGGGCAGATTCATATCTGCAATGATGATGGCCTGGAATTACCAGCGGGGGAACCAGGTATCGTCTATTTCGAATTGCCTGAAATGCCGTTCGAATACCTGAAAGACAATGATAAAACCCGGGACGCACAGCATCCCCAACACCCCAACTGGAGCGCGCTGGGTGACGTTGGCTATGTGGATGAGGATGGTTACCTCTATCTGACAGATCGCGCCACCTTCATGATTATCTCAGGCGGTGTAAACATCTATCCCCAGGAGATTGAAGACGTATTGATCATGCACCCTGACGTGGCTGACGTCGCCGTTTTTGGTGTCCCAAATGAGGAAATGGGTGAGGAGGTTAAAGCGGTCATCCAACCTGCCATGGGGGTCGTCCCGGACGACGCCCTGGCTGAGAAACTACTTGGCTATACCAGAGAGCATATCGCTCACTTCAAATGTCCGCGCAGCATTGACTTCGAAGCCGAACTGCCTCGACTGCCGACGGGCAAACTCTACAAGCGCCTGCTCAAGGATCGGTACTGGGGCAGAAAAAATACCGGAATTGTCTGACACTCCATTTCCGATACGCACTTGAAAGTGGCGGCTTCGCCCCAACCATACCGTAATCATTCACTTCCTTTGGCTGGTCTCCCGCGTGGATTTCAAAGACTATTACAAGGTGCTTGCCCTTGAACCTTCAGTAACCCAGGAGGAGATCAAGCGCACCTACAAGAAACTGGCCAGAAAATATCATCCTGACGTGAGCGACGAGGAAGATGCCCAGGCAAAGTTCCAGGAAGTCAGCGAGGCCTATGAGGTATTAAAAAACGCGGACAAACGAGCGGAATATGACGCGCTGCGAGATCAGGTGATGAATCCTGGCAAGTATGCAAGTCAGCACAACACACAATTTGATTCCCGTTTTAACCAGACGCAGTTTGATGATTTACTGCGTTCTATTTTCGGAGATACGGGTCAGCCGGATTTTGGTCGTGGCACACGCGGTTTTTCAGCACAAACCCGTGGACGGGACATCTATCATCGTCTGCCCATTTCGCTTGAAGCCGCTTATTCGGGAACCAGCATGGCGCTTCGCCTCGACACCCCGCAAGGTCAGAGATCTATCAATGTAAAGATTCCGAAAGGTATCACTGCCGGTAAAGAACTGCGCCTGAAAGGCCTCGGCGACCCGGGTTTTGGTGATGGCCAGGCTGGCGATCTGTTTCTCGAAATCGAAATCGAAAAACATCAGAGCTTCGATGTGGCAGGTGATGACATTACGCTCGTACTTCCGGTAACACCATGGGAGGCAGCACTGGGTGCATCGGTTGCAGTTCCGACACTCGGCGGTAGTGTGAGTCTTAAGATTCCTGAAAATAGCCAGAACGGTGCAAAACTTCGACTCAAAGGCCGCGGTCTGGGTAACGGCGATCAGTTCGTGATCCTTAAGATCGTCAATCCTGTCATCACCACGGACGCACAACGTGCCGCCTTTGGAGAGGTGCAGAAGGCATTCACATTCAATCCCAGGAGTGGTTTGTGATGGACCTGTTTGAATATAACCTGGAACAATTGTGCAAGGCGACCGAGTTGGACGTCGCCTATATTCGAGAACTCGTCAGCCACGGCGTCATCGACCCTGATACCGATCAGGGCCACTGGTACTTCAGGAGTGTCGACGTAACGCGCTGTCTGGGGGTACGAAGATTACAGTCCGAACTTGATCTGGATACTCAAGGCGCTGCGCTCGCGTTGCAACTTGTCGAACAAAACAAGCGATTGAAGCGCCGACTTCGATATCTAGAACAACTGGTCAATCGCCTACAGAGTCATTAATAAACACCGGGTCGCGGCATCCGTTAAATTCCCATCTTGGCCAGGCTATCCACGATCTCACGAATCAATGCCTCAGCTCGGGGATGCCGCGCCGCAAACCTGACCTGAAGTTGTTCCGCTCGCTCAAGGACATCGCTGTCCTCGGCGGGATCTGATTCAATCAGCGCTTCGACATCATCGTGGAGTTGAATTGCCAGTTCTCGTGTTTTCGCATCCAGTTTGCCGTGGCCCTGAACCTCACTACGCAATTCTGCAAGAAGTGCCTGCACGCGCTTTTTTTTCATCACTACTCCCCGCCGAATTCATCCGATCCCCATCTTAAGCAGTCCTTATCAGGATCACTAGCCCGGATTTTTAATGCAGCTATGCTGGTAGCTTACCGGTCCTAACCAGATGGTCCAAAAGCCCGCGCAGGTCTCGTCGCGACAAGGCGTCCACCGCACGATAAAGAGTCGCTCGAAAGCTTTGATTGTGCGCCAGGGGGCCGGCAAATGCGGTCCTGTCCAGGAGTGCATCCACAATCCTGGCAGATTCGCCCGATAGCGCTCCTGCAGCCTGCAACTCAAGGAGCATGGGCTCATTGACCTCAATGGTCTGTCCAGCAAAATCCGATCCATGCAGATAGGCGAGCCAGGCCGCGATCACCAGGCAAAGGCCGTCAACGGGCAACGCCAGATCCAATCGACGTTGCACAACCGGCAAGATGCGCTCAGGTAACTTTTTCGAGCCGTCGGTGGCGACCTGCGCGTTACGGTAACGAACAGCTTGATTGGCGAAGCGCTCAAGGATAATGGCTTGATAGTCATCCAGGTCCATGCCTGCAGGACAGCTGACAACCGGTTTAATTTCTGACTTCATCAGATAGTTGAGAAATGCCAGAATTCCCGGATCTGCGACAGTCTCATGAATTGTCTGGTAACCGGCCAGAATCCCTGAATAGGCAGCGGCGGAATGCGCCGCATTCAGCAAATTTAGTTTTGCGTGCTCATAAGGTCCCGCGTCACTGACAAAACTGGCACCTGCATCGTCCCAACGCGGGCGCCCGGCCGCGAACTGATCTTCGATCACCCATTGACTAAAAGGCTCGCAAACAACCGAACCCATGTCCTCATATCCCGTGGCGGATGCCAGCAGTTCATAATAGCGTTCATTCATCTGTGGCACGATTCTGTCAACCATCGAGCCAGGGAAACTGATGTTTCGCTCAATCCAGTCACTTAAACCCGCATCATGTTGAGCTGCCATCGCCTTAACCACTGCCCTGGTAACGTGACCATTTCCCGCAAGATTATCGCAACTCAGAATGCCGAGCGGTCCTGCACCGGCTTTCCTGCGTCGTTGCAGACCGAGCGCCAGGATACCCGGCGCGGTCACCGGCTGATTGATATTTTCGCGGTCACTGACAACCTCTTTGTGGTTTTCATCGATTGACCCAGAAACAGGATCGTAAAGATAACCCTTCTCCGTAATCGTCAGGGTAATGACCTTGATGGCCGGGTTCGCGATGAGTTTCACAAGCCGTTCACGATGTCCGGCGACCGGTATCGCCAGCACATCATCAATGCAGCCAATAACCCTGACCGAAACCGGACTCTGGGACGAGTCGTCCAGCAGTGTGCCGACCGAATACAGGAAATCCTGTGGCGCGAGACTGTGCAGGACATCGTCGTGGCGCAGACTCGCCGCCACGATCTTCCAGTCACCGCCGTGCAGTCCGAGCGCCTGATCTGTGTACACGGCCTGATGCGCCCGATGAAACGCGCCGATACCAAGATGAAGGATACCCGGCCCTATTTTCTCGCGTTCAAATGCCGGCAGCTCGAGTCCTCGTCCCTGCAGCGCCAGCTTTTTTGATAACCTGGGCAAGCTCATGGGATTCGGTAGGCTTGCTTTGCCAGCGAGTACGCCAGCTGGCTTGCCAGCGTTTCTGCCTCCGCTTCGTTGAGGCGATGTTCTGCCACCAGGTTGGCAAGGACGCCGCAATCTATACGCCGGGCCATATCGTGCCGGGCAGGTATCGACAAAAACGCGCGGGTATCATCGTTAAACCCGGCAGTGTTATGGAATCCAGCCGTTTCCATGGTGCTGTGTCGATATCGACGCATGCCTTCCGGACTGTCGTAAAACCACCATGCCGGACCCAGCGTCAGGCATGGATAGTGACCTGCCAGGGGCGCGAGTTCACGGCTGTAGGTTGTCTCATCCAGCGTGAACAGAATAATTGCAAGGTCTGGTTCGTTACCGAATCGGTTCAACAACGGACGCAGACCGTTGACATAATCAGTCCGCGTGGGAATATCGGCGCCCATGTCTCTGCCAAATCGTGTGTACAGAGTCTGGTTGTGATTGCGGTACGATCCGGGATGAATCTGCATCACCAGATGATCCTCCAGGGACATGGCCGCCATTTCCGTCAACATCTGAGCGCGAAACAGTTCTGCTTCATCAATGCTGCAATTGCCGGCGCGAACAACTGCAAACAGTGACGCGGCTTCTTTCGCAGTGAGATCAGCAGTCGCCGCGGTCGGATGGCCATGGTCAGTCGCAGTGGCACCATGTTGTCGAAAGAATTCACGACGCTGCCGCAGCGCGTCGAGGTAACCGCTATAGTGGCGGGTATCCTCGCCGGTGAGTGCGGCCAGTTCGTCCAGGTTCGCGGCAAAATTCTCAAATTCCGGATCAGTCACCGGATCCGGGCGAAATGTTGTAATCACGTTGCCGGTCCAATCGCCTGACTGTATTTGTGCATGATGCCCGAGATCATCAAGCGGCGATTCCGTGGTTGCCAGTACCTCAATATTGAACCGTTCAAACAATGCACGGGGACGAAACTCCGGCGTCGCCAGCTTGTCCCTGATGGTCTCGTAATACCGATCTGCCGTCGCCGCGCTCAACGGCTCAGTTAAACCAAATATTTCGAAGAACACATGGTCCAGCCAGATTCGACTCGGCGTACCCTGGAACAGGTGATAGTGGCTGGCGAACAACTGCCACACCTGCTCGGGATCAGCTGGCTGGCTACTCCCGGCTTTGTCGATCAGACCGAGTTTCTCGAGGCTGATACCCTGGCTGTAGAGCATCCGGAAAACATAGTGGTCCGGGATGATCAACAATTCTGTGGGATTTCCAAATGCGCGATTTTCGGAAAACCAGGCTGGATCAGTGTGTCCGTGAGGGCTGACGATGGGTAGGTCCCTGACCCCGGAATACAGGTGCCTGGCAATGTCCCGTTCCACCGGATTCGACGGGAAAAGACGGTCAGGGTGAAGCATCGCTTCGGTCATGACTCGCTTCGTCGACGAAGCGTGGTCAATGTATGGATAACACCACGCAATTCAGCCAGCCCTTTCATTCGACCGGCAAATGAGTATCCGGGGCGGATACCCGCATTACCCTTCTCATCACCAATCGCGTGACCGTGGTCCGGGCGCATCGGTATCGCGCCTGCCTGCGGTCTCTCTGATTCCTCCTGGAGCAGCGCATCCACCACCCCGACAATATCGTTATCACCATCCAGATGGTCAGATTCGTAAAAGGAGCCATCATCGAGTCGTCGGATATTACGCAAATGTACAAACTGTATATGGCTGCCGAACTCTCGAATCATGGCAACCAGATCATTATCAGAGCGTGCCCCGTAGGATCCGGCGCACATGGTTAACCCGTTGGCAGGACTCGGCACGGCCTGCAACAACGCCCTGGCATCATCTGCTGTTGAAACAACCCTGGGCAAGCCGAACAGCGAGAACGGCGGGTCGTCAGGATGCACGCACATGCAGACATTCGATTCCTCGGCGACAGGGACAATGTCCTTCAGAAACGCAAAAAAGTTTCCCCGCAAGCCTTCTGTACCCATGGCTGAGAATTCCGCTATGGCAGCACTGATACCTGCACGGTTGTAGGAACCTTCGCCGCCTGGTAAGCCGGCAATAATATTTTTCTCAAGCGCTAACCGCTCAGGCCCGGTCAACAATTCAAACCGTTGCCTGGCTCGCGCGATGACCTCAGCTGGATAACTCGCCTCGGATCCGGGGCGTTGCAGCATGTATATATCGTAGGCCGCAAAATCAGCCATTTCGAAGCGCAAAGCTTCTGCTTTGTTCGGTAACTCGTAATTCAGGTTAGTTCGCGTCCAGTCAACCACCGGCATAAAGTTATAGCAGATCCGGTTAATGCCCTGCTCGCCCAGGTTACGAATGGTTTGCTGATAATTGCGCAGGTAGACCTCGAACTCCCCCTTACGCGTTTTTATGTCATTGTGCAGCGGCACACTTTCTACAACGGACCAGGTCAGCCCGTGGGACTCAATCAGCGCTTTGCGCTGCGCAATCTCTTCAACTGGCCATACTTCACCCGTGGCAATGTGATCGAGTGCTGTTACCACCCCACGGGCTCCCGCCTGCAGGATGTTTGCAAGCGTTACGCTGTCTTCAGGGCCGAACCAGCGAAAGGTCTCTTCCATCCCGCTTACACCATCTTAGATAAAGGCTCAATGTAAACACCTGAGTGTGATTTGCCAAGCAACCGCTTCCCGAATACTTTGCAGCGAGCTGATAAAGCGCTAAATTCTATCAACCTGCACAACCTCGACTTGAAGGTCCCATGAAAGACAACGTGCTCGATCAATCGACCATCAACAAATTTCGTCATGACGGATACGTGGTCGTGCCGGACCTGATTTCTCTCGATGAACTTGGCCATTACCAGGTTGCCGTGCGCAACGCAGTGAGCTCTCGCAAGCGGTTCGATTCAAGACCCCTCGCTGCCCGCTCGCGTTATGAGCGGTCGTTTCTACAATGCATGAATCTCTGGGAAGATTTCCCTGATGTGCGCCCGCTAACATTTCACCCGGCCATCACCCAGGCAGCAGCGGAACTTTTAGATGCAGACGCGATCCGGCTCTGGCACGACCAGGCGTTGTTCAAGGAATCCGGGGGACGGCTTACTGATCCACATCAGGACTTGCCGTACTGGCCAATGACAGAGAGCGACGCACTCACCGCGTGGATCCCGTTTTCCGGATCAACGCTCGCGTCGGGATGCCTCGGTTATATACCCGGCTCGCATCAACTGGGAATCCGCAAACTGGTCAATATTTTCAACGCCAGCGAAACCGAACTGGCCGAACAGGTCGACGCGGTCAGCGTGTCTGACCCTGAGTTTGTTGAGGTTCCGGCCGGTTCGGTGGCATTTCATCACGCACTGACGGCACATTGCGCCAAACCGAACTCTACCAACGATACGAGAGAGGTGCACACCATGATCTTTTTCCGTGACGGTAACACCCGTAGTGACAGAGGAAAACATTTCGCGGTGGACAGGGCAGGCATCAAAGCCGGAGCGCCCATTGCCAGCGACGTGACTCCTATCGCCTGGCCGCTGCCCGCTGGAAAACTACCTTCTGCGCCAGAACCAATTTCCGGGTTATCCGAGGAAATAAGGCGATCTGGCGCCTATCCTTTGACTTAAATATCAACTCGACCGTAGACGCCAACTTCTGCCTGAATGCGTTCAGCATATTCGCGCAGAGCGGGTTGTTCATCGGCAAGCCGCGTTAACCAGGTCGCGGGTTTGTTATCAATCAGGCCTGCAATCATGCTCGCCGTCGTAAAGTCAAAGGCCGTTAACCGTCCGGCCACTACATACCCGGTATCAGCGACCATATCTGCTATCGCTTTCAGGTCTCTGGCCGCAAATGCTTTTTGCTCGTCCAGGGAGTGCCTGCCGAGACCGTGCAGGTTATAAGTCTGGCGCATCTGCCGTCGCGCCAGAGGGCCGACAATGGTGCGTACCGGCAGTGGCATGCTGGCAAAAAATCCGGCCTTCACATTGGGCCACCAATCATCGTCGAGCCAGCGGCTGGCCACCATCATCCAGTAAAGATGGTCTTCCAGCAGTCGTGTCACGGCAGTTCCCTGGGCTCGTTCCTGCGGACTCAACTGGCCGAATAATGCCCCATTCGTCATCTCGTCCAGGTGTTCAAAAATGATTTCCGAATCCGGGATAATCTGTCCGTCGATATCAATGTAAGGTAGTTTGCCTTTGGGAGCCTGCCGCGGATCCGCCTGCAGTTCAATTCGATGTGGTAGTTCCAGATGCTTCAAGGCCATTTCAACCTTCAGGCAGAATGGGCTTACGTTACGAAGCCCGAACGCTTCAGGAAAGGTGTAGAGCGTAATCATAGGTGACCCCGTTTTCGTGTGTATGACATTGTACCTGCATCCCCCTGACACCATTGTGTCAGCAGTCGTTCTATGAGCGACGATATACCGCACAGCCGTGGCACCCGGCGTGCCGAACCGCTGGAACCCTCGTGTAAACTACGTTTAGCTCCAGCCAGGCGCCTGTTTTCAGGCTTCTACCAATAAGTTAGTATTCACAGACCACTAGCTGCCGGGATCGCTCCCGCCATTACCTCTTTCAAATCATCCGTGGTTGGAGTTATGGTGTTTTCACAGGTAAGCAGTGATTTGTAAATGCGTCAAATCTCACCCTATAAAACAATCGGTCTTTTTTTAGTCCGAGTGACGACAATAATATGAAGGGGCAACATCATGACTACCGTCAGCGCAATGTTAGAGGAAAAGGAATCCGGTATCTGGTCAATCTCGGAAACCCAGTCCGTGTACCAGGCAATCAAAATGATGAAGGACAGGGAAGTCGGCGCACTCCCCGTGCTTAATGCAAACGGGCAATTGTCCGGCATCATCTCTGAGCGAGATTATGCGCGAAAGGTGATTCTGCAAAATAAGTCATCAAAGGAAACCCAGGTTTCTGACATCATGACTACAGAGGTGGTTTCCGTGGCAGCGGATACCAGTGTCGATATCTGTATGGGGCTTATGAGCCAACACAAGATCAGACACCTGCCCGTGGTCAATGGTGAAGCTCTGGTCGGTATCATCACGATCGGTGACCTCCTCAAATTCATTATCCGCGAGCAGTCCACGGTGATTGAGGAACTGGAGAGCTACATTATGGAAGAAGAAGGCGGTGAGGGATAATTTCTGGAAGTCCTGAACTTTTTGGTACAACGTAGGCGCTGGACCAGACCGGCGTGGCGCATGCTGTCTGGCCTTCTCGTGATCACGCTTTTAATCTCAGCGTGTTCCCCCGAGCGCGAATTGAGCGATGTGAAAGCGGAACTTTTATTGACCGGAGCTCGCGTTTACACCATGGACGGATTAAGTCACCGGCCAGCCACAGCAAACACTGTAGCCATCCGTGATGGCAAGATTCTGGCTGTGGGACTCAGGGAAAACCTGCAAGCACTGATTGACCCATCCACCCGGGTGATAGACGTTGGTGAAGCAACGATGCTGCCCGGTCTCGTCGATTCACATACCCATGTGCCTGAACTTGGCGCCAGTCTCAGCAAGGTTAACCTCACCAAAGTGAAAACCGAGACGCAGGCGGTTGAGCTAATTGCTGCCCGGGCTCAAACGGTTCCTAATGGCGACTGGATTCTCGGTCAGGGGTGGGATGAGGGTGCATGGGCTAACCACTACCCTGACCTCAAACTGCTTTCAGAGAAGGTACCGAATCATCCGGTGTTCATGCGCAGCCTGCATGGCTTCGCAGGCTGGACAAATCAACTCGGACTCGATCGCGCTGGTATTACCAGGGACACGCCGCAGAGCGCTGGCGGAGAAATCGGCCACTTCGACAACGGCGAACCGAACGGCCTGGTACTCAACCGGGCGGTTAAGTTGCTCGATGATGCAGTTCCAGCACCGGATCTGGCCGAAATCAAGGCGCAAATCGTTGCTGGCCTCAATCAAATGGCGGCAGACGGATACGTCACGGTTCACGACGCCGGTCTCAATTCAGTACTGATGCAGGCACTGACAGAACTGGAGGCAGAAAATCGGCTGCCGATTCGGGTTTACGCGATGCTGTCCGCCCGGGATCAGGCTTTGTCAGAGGCCTGGATCAAACGTGGCCCTGATTCTGATAACGACCGCATGCTGGTCACCCGCTCCGTGAAGGCATATTACGATGGCGCACTCGGTTCGCGGGGTGCCAGGATGCTTGATGACTACAGCGATGCACCCGGCCAGAGAGGTGTCAGTGGCAGCGACTACGGTTTCGATCAAGACCTCGTCACCCGGCTCATGGCCAGCGGTTTTCAGGTGGGCATTCACGCCATTGGCGATGCGGGGAATCGAGATACACTGGATTATTTCGCGTCTGTGTTCAAACAATATCCAGACAGCCAGAAGAATCGACATCGAATCGAGCATGCTCAGGTCTTACATCCAAATGACCTTCCCCGGTTTTCGCAAATGAGTATCATCGCATCCATGCAACCCCCTCATGCAGTCGAGGACAAAACCTGGGCAGAAGACCGCCTCGGCAGTAAACGCGTTCTTGGTGCCTATGCCTGGCAATCTCTGTATCGAACAGGGGCAACGGTGATATTCAACTCAGACAATCCAGGATCCGACCACAGCATATTTTACGGTTTGCACTCGGCTATCACCCGGCAGGATAAAAATTCCGAACCAATTGGCGGCTGGTATCCTGATGAGGCCTACGATATCTATCAGGCAGTCGGAGCCTACACTTTGCTCCCGGCCTATGCTGCATTCCGCGAGGCGCAGACTGGCATCCTTGCTGCGGACAAATGGGCTGATATTACAGTGATGGACATCGATCCGTTTCAACTGGCTGTGTCTGCCCCGGATAAAATACTGAACGGGAAAGTATTGATGACGATCGTGGCCGGTAATATTGTGTACGATGCACTTCAAGTCCCGTCAACGTCCTCAGGTAATGAATGATAAAGTAGCGTGACCCGAGAGGTTCCGTACACACATGTCGACGACCATCCAGACGATTCCTTTCGCCCACCTGGCGATCGCATTCCTGCCAGTGATGCTCATGATCTTCATTCTGTATTTGTGGTCTGTTGACGCATTACAGGCGATTTATGGTATGTGCCGGATGCTCATACAGTTGTTACTGATTGGTTATGTACTGGCATTCATCTTCAACGCCGACAACGGACTGATCATTCTGGGTGTTTTACTGGTGATGGTCATCGCCGCTGGCTGGATCGCACTTGGTAGTGTTGCAAAGCAGAGATGGTCACTACTCGGCCTGACCCTGACCTCGATTGTTATCGCTGGAGGCCTGACGCTTGCAGTCGTCACCCAGCTAATTCTGTCAGTCGAGCGCTGGTATTCACCGCAGCATCTTATTCCGCTTGCTGGAATGATTTTCGCCGCGGCCATGAACAGCATCAGCCTCGCCGCAGAACGATTGATGGCAGAGCTGGACAGGGGACTAGACTACGACGAGGCCCGGGGTATTGCGCTGCATGCAGCCCTGATACCCATCATCAATTCACTATTCGCTGTCGGCCTGGTATCCCTGCCAGGCATGATGACAGGGCAGATACTCTCCGGCGTTGAACCCTTTATCGCGGCACGATATCAAATTCTGGTGATGTGCATGCTGTTTACTTCAGCAGGGTTTTCATGTGTATTGTTTCTGATAATGGCAAGATCAAAGCTCTGCACAGTTCAACCCCGTGCGATGAATCATTTAAGCACGGGCGGCGACAACGCATGACGATCATAATAAGGGATGCGGTTAAATCCGACATGCAGCGGTGTCTCGATCTGCTCGCCGCATTAAGTTCTGCTAATGGCGGGGTGCAAAGGCGTCCTTCCGGTGACGGCTTCGAGGCACTGCTCGCGCAGGCACGCGGACAAATTGTCGTCGCTGAAGAAAATGACCTCATTCTGGGGCTCGCAACGGTGAGCTACAACCTGGCCCTGCGTTATGAAGGCGAGTACTGCCAACTCGAGGAATTGATTGTTGATCCAATTGCCCGGGGTAAAAACATCGGCGGATTGTTGCTGCTGCAGACTCTCAGCAACGCCAAGGCGCGGGGTTGTCGGGACTATGGTCTCTACCTGCTGGAATCAACGGAACACAATCGAGGCTTTTATGAAAAGTATGGCTTCACACACACAGGCACTGAGATGCGACAGCGCCTGGACGCCGGTCAGTCATAAAATTCATCGATCACGTACGGACTCCGGGCTCTCACCTCATCGAGGATACGCCAGAGATATTCACCGAGTATCCCAAGCATCACCATCACGGTCCCCAATAGAAAAGACATGATAACCATTAAAGACGCCCAACCGGGTTGTTCCAGTTCTACAAAAAGTGACGCGACCAGGATGAATATGCCGTAAGCGAATGACAACAGGGAGACCAGCATGCCCAGTACAGTCATCGATCTGATCGGCACATAGGAGTAGGAAACAAGCGAGTCGATAAAATGTTTAAGTTTTTTCGCGAAGGTCCAGCTTGATTTGCCGCGGGTTCGTTCCTGGCGGTCATAATAGATTTCGGTGTAGTTAAACCCGAGCATGAATACGGCATTCTGGATGTGGCAGTTTTTCTCCTCGCTGGCTAACACCTCATCAACAACCTGCCTGCCAATCAGGAACACATCGAAGCCCGTTTTTGGGTAATCAGGGATCGCAATCAAGCGCAGCAGAAAATAGTACGCAGCTGCAAACATCCTGGTCGCCACGGGATCTTCCCGGTTTCGACGAATCGCATAAACAGCTTTAAACCCTGCTCTCCACTGCTCAACCATCGACACCACAAGCTCCGGCGGGTCCTGCAGGTCTGACGGCAACACCGTGACACAATCGCCGGTCGATTTCCGGAGTCCGGCTAGAAAAGCATTCACCGCGCCACAATTTCGCGTAAAACTGATGATCTTGATAAACGGGAATTCTTCCTTGTATTTCCTTAGCAGCGCGAGACTGCCATCGGGTGAACCATCAACCACAAAGATAAATTCAAGTTCCATATCATTGATCTGATCCTGCAGACCGACGATACGCGGAAATGACTCCTTCAGATTTTCCTCACTCATAAACACTGTGATAATTACACTGAGCTTTGGTTTGTTGTTCAACGTATCACCATCCCGATGTTTGCCAGCAGCTCCGGGGGAAGCTGCCCGGAGATTTTGTTCATTGCCCGAATAAGCGCTTCGCTGTGTTCAAGCATCATTGAATTCGGCAGTGTCTTCAGGAAAAATCCGGTTTCATCGACGACACAAAAATTCGCGGCTTCCACATCCTGACGCAGAGTCTGGTGCGAATACACCCGCTGGTGGCCAACCGCATGATCTCTCGGGCTGAGATCGTCCAGTTCATTTTGCAGTTCCATCGTGACCGCGAGTTGTCGGTGTAGCGAATTTTTGTTGGGTACGATAACCACAATCGCACCGTCGTCGGATAACCAGGTCTTCATCCGTTGTAGAAGTTTGACCGGCTCATCCACATGCTCGAGCACATGAAGTGCCAGAATACAGTCGTAGGTTTTGACCGGCTCGAACAATTCAAACAACGTCTGCTCGATAACAATACCCGGCAGCGCTTTCTGGGCGGTCGCGACAACTCTGGGCGAACCCTCAATTATTTCAAAGGCGAAATTCGCACCCGCCATGGCATGGCTGATAATGCCGTCACCATAACCAAGTTCAAGAATGGACGTCTTGCCCTGCAACTGCTCGAACAACCATGCAAGGGTGTGTTCCTGGCATAGTTGCTCAATGAACTTATCCGGGATGTCCGCATTGTGGTATTCCTCAGCAATATGATCGAGTTTGCTGATATACCGCTTCTCATCCATTGTCATGTCCTGCTTTCCACATACTGTAGAGCCTGCACTATCTGGTCATTCAGCGCACCACCGTTCATCCCAAGAGACGGACCCATTAAGCAGATATCCAGGCCATCGAGTCGCCTGGAATTCTTCTCGGCAATTCCAACATTGGCGAGACCGGGATAAACAATCTTATTTTTCAGCGGTAACATCGAAGCATCAAGCACCTTGAATCGCCCGAGCGAGTATTCTTCAACAAATTGCTGCAGTTCTCGAACCGCATCCTCCACGGGACGAAAATCATCATGAACCGCCGTGGCGTGATCCAGATTGTACTCAACAATCAGATGGGTCACCTTCTCCGACTCGCCCGAAACCCGGCTCTGGTTCACAATTCTGAAGAAACTGGTCCGGTCTGATGCGTTAAAAAGCACTTCACAATCAATGCTCCCCTCAACTTTCAGGAACACCAGCAGGTAAGAGCTTCTCTGCAACTCATCGTTGCTGACATCCAACAAGCCTGCCAGCACGTTCTGCGGTAATGAACTCGACAAATTGCTGGTTTCAAGCCGTTCATTCACGGTCCAGTTACCGGCACCCTGGGACAGCGAGTCCAGCGCAGGTATGGCTGTAAATCCCTGGGTTGCTGTTAGTTCATCAATCAACAACCGGGACAGTCGTCCGACAGAACAACCGACCGGGTGATGGAACCGCGTCCTGGTTAACTTTTGACCCGTTTCAAAGTATTCCAGTAATGTTTCCGGATAAAAAAGCGGCGCCCAGAACAACCGATGAAACCTGGCGTTAAGCAGGGAGGAATCGAGATTGGTCGCCCGCAGAACCAGAGGTTCAACAAGCGCCTGATGCAACAATGCTCCATGGTTCGCCTGGGAAGCCGTTTTGAAATCCATGGAGTCATACACTTTTGTTAACGCCTTTTTACTTGCGTGCAAAGCGGGTGAAGCGATGCACTCACTCAGTTCCTGCTTAATCTTTTTCACTTCCTGTTCCGTAAAGACTTCACGCAAACCGGCAAAGCTGTTGGAAATAAAATAGTCGTCAACGACCTTGTGGCGCAGGGCGACATTAAGCTGCTTAATCTCACGAAATTCGAAATACTGCGCGAGATAGTCAGACACCTGAGCGGCAAATTGTCCAACGCTTCCCACGACCATCGGGTCATACGCCGACAACCGGGTCAGCTGTGATTTGTACGAATCGAATTCACACAGAACCATACCCATATCATACTCAAAGCCGAGGACTTCGTGCGGCGAGAAATGGCCACCGTAAGAGCCAGGGGGCGCAACCAGGGCAACGGAACAACCTGTCTTTAAGAGTTCACGAGCACAAACAAGGGAGGCAATATTGCCGCCAAGCAAGATGTGATCAACCCGTTTCATGTTTGCTTCAGCCTGGCGTTGACCACAATCTCCGCACCCATATCTGGCAGGTCTTCACTGAGGAGAGATAACCCATCGAGCATGCGCCGGGACATAAAACCAAGATCCAGTAGTTCCTGCATCTGCCCGTGGGAAAAAGGTTTTATGAAAAAGGTTTCCTGGTGAAGAACATCCAGCCCCGCTGCATCCATGAGTGCCTTGATACTGTCCATATCGAAGGTCTGATGTTGTTGGTATTGGATCTGACGCTCGGATTTTTGCACCAGTGAATCAATCAATCCCATCCGTAATGCCAGGACCCGATGCATTGATCGGGCATTGGGTACATTAATGTGCAGAATTGTATCCGGTCCGGCAAATTCCATGGCCGTTCGAAGCAGCGTCATCGGGTTTTCATGCTCATGCAACAGACTACTAATAACGATGAAATCGAATGCCATTTCTGGTTGCTTTTGGCGGCTGCCCAAAAAGTCGTTGATCACCGTCACGCCCTCGGGTGCATGCTTCGTGGCGTCCTCGGCAAAACCCGAGGCTGGTTCAACAATGGTTAAAGTTAAGAACCGATCGTAGTACCGATACAGCGGAACCAGACCGCAGCCAACTTCAAGTACGTGTCGAGCCTGGTGACGATCCAGCGATTCAAGGGTTTTCTTGTGGCGATAGACGACTAACTCCTCTTCGAAGGGGTTATCACGATAGTCATTTTCGTAACGATTAATATCACGCAATTGTGGATTCTCATACCATCCTGCGATTCGCCTATTTCGAAAACACCTGCACAATCGCATCGCAGACCCGATCAACATCTTCGGTGGTGAGGTGCGGGCCCATCGGCAAGCTTAGCACCTGCCCCTGGAGTTGACGAGTAATGGGGAACGCTTGCGCCGCTTTGGGGAACCGGTGTTTGAATGCAGCTTGAAACATGGGTGCCACCGGGTAGTGTATGACCGTTTCGATTCCCTGCTCACCTAAGGCATTGGCCAGCATGTCCCGCTTGTCAGTTTTGATCACAAACAGATGCCATGCATGAACAAGATGATTTGTTTCCTGCGGGATTGTGATGTTGGCAATGCCCGAGAGGCGATCAATGTATTGCTTTGCCACTCGCCTTCGGGCTGCATTCCAGCCTTCCAGATGGTTAAGTTTCAGTCTGAGAAACGCGGCCTGCAGTTCATCCAGTCGGGAGTTTACCCCGGTCGTCTCATGCTGATATTTCGTAACCGAACCATAGTTTCTGTATCTCAACACCTTTTCGAACAATTCCCGGTTGCTGGTGGTGATCGCACCACCGTCCCCCAGCGCCCCCAGGTTTTTCGCCGGATAGAAACTGAACGCCGCGGCAATGCCAAGGCTACCGGTTCGATCGGGACCGGAGGCCGCACCGTGGCTTTGCGCTGCATCTTCAATAACCGGAATTCCATGCTCATCTGCAATTGCCTGTATGGCGGTCATGTCCGCCGGTCTGCCATAAAGATGCACGGGTACAATGGCCCTGGTGCTGGCAGTGATTGCGGCTCTGATCCTGTCCGGGTCGATATTGAAGGTGTTCGGGTCCGGCTCAACCGGGACAGGCGTCGCGCCACATTCAACCACTGACAACCAGGTGGCAATGAACGTATGTGCAGGCACAATAACCTCATCCCCGGAAGAGATTCCAAGCGCCTTGAGGATAATAGTCAGCGCATCGAGACCATTGCCTACACCGACGCAATAGGCGGTGCCACAGTAGGCGGCGAATTCCTGCTCGAAAGCCGCAAGTTCAGGGCCCAGAATGAACTGGTTTGATTTTAGGACATTCGCGAACGTGGATTCGAGCCCCCGTCCCTCACCAAGCTCATCGTGCATGGCTTTGATGTCCAGAAATTTGATCACGCTCCAGCCCGCGCAGCCTTCCGAAACTCATCATAGTCACGGTAATAATCTGACTCGTCATAATATCCCGAGGCAAGCACCAGACAGACGGCACCTGACGAGAAGTTATCCAGATCACGCCATGTCATCGGTGGAACATAGAGTCCATAGTATGAACGGTTAAGCGAGTAGGATGTTTTTTCGAAGCCATCATCCAGAGTAATATCGAAACTGCCCGCCACCGCAATCACCAGTTGTTCCAGAGCCTTATGCCCGTGTGCCGCTCGACTCGCACCACCGGGAACATCGTAGAGGTAGTAGACACGTTTCATCTCGAACGGTATGACACCGGAAGATTCTACAAACGTCAAAGAGCCGCGGACATCTTCGATCTTGGGTAACTGGATAATCTGAGCCTTCAATTGTTTGCTCCTGGCCTTGCACGTTTATCTGCGTCAAGTATCTCACGGTTTGTTACAATCAACGCTAAAGGCTGTGACTCCCACAAGCCTGTTGGAAGCCGTGATGGGACTGTCTGCAACCAAGATATCCGAACAATCGCATGTTGTCGACTTAAGCGCTGGCGATGACAGTGCAGAAAAAGAAACAACGCCTCTGTTCCTGAGGCCGGGTTATAACGCCTTTTATAAGAATAAGATGAGCGAGGTTATTGAGCTTGCGCTTAACAGACGAGGCAAGGCGCTGATCAGGGGATTTTTCGGAGTCAGGGACGGAGAGTATCTCAGCCCTTTTTCCGCACCCTTCGGTGGTTTTTGGCCCCTTAAACAGACTGTTTCGCTCGCGGACTACATGGAACTGGGAACATCCCTTCACGATTTCCTGAATACGAACCACAGCAAAAGCTGCCAGCTGACATTGCCACCGGCGTGTTACGAGCCTAGCCAAATTTCAATGCAGATAAAGGGACTGCTGGCGGCAGGATTTGCGATTGCTCATGTGGACATAAACCATAATATCGAGCTTGGTACAGGCGAATTTGAAACCGGTTTACACCGGGGCGGGCGACGAAGCCTGAAAAACGCGATGTCACACGGTCTGACATTTATTCAATGTGAATCCCCCGAAGATTGCCGTCGTGCATATAATGTTATCAAGACCAACCGCCAACAGAAGGGTAAGCCCCTGCACCTGGGGTTCGAAGACATCGAAAGCGTCATGCAACTGACTGATATCGACTTCTTTCTGATCAAACAAGGAGAGGTCGACGTGGCTGGAGCGGTCGTATATCGAGTTACTGCTGATATCATGCAAGTAATCTACTGGGGCCATGATGTTAACTACAATGCCTTAAATCCAGTGCACTTATTAGCCAGGCACCTTTTCGAATTCTACCGGGCGGACTACACGATACTGGATATTGGCACATCGAGCATCGCGGGTGTTCCGGATCCAGGCCTGTGCAGTTTCAAAGAATCCATTGGCTGCAAAACCTCACTTAAATACACGCTCGTCCACCCGATTCCATCCGGAAACAAGCCGTGACCGACGACAAGCCTCTGGAACCGGCAGACTCACCGGCCGCGTCGTCAAAGCAGGTAGTAAAGTTTCTTCTCGCCGGTGCATATAATACTGGATTCAGCATGATCGTCTTCGCCGGTCTGTATCTGCTGCTCGCAAACCTGATTCATTACACGCTGATCGCCGTGTTGACCCATATCGTGGCAATCACAAATTCTTTCCTGATTCACCGATATTTCGTCTTTCGGTCCGAAGGTCCAATCGTAAAAGAATATTTCAGAAGCTATGTTGTCTATGCAGCCGCGTTTATCGCGAGCATGACCATGTTAGTCCTTCTGGTGGAGATTGCGGGACTACACCCCATTCTCGCGCAGTTTCTGACTATCGTTGTGACAGTTGCGATCAGCTACTTCGGCAATTCTCGATTTACTTTTCAACAGCTTGATCGCAGATGATCCTCGGCCTGGACGTCTCATTGAAGCGATTGCTCACACAGGAAAAGCAAAGCCTGCAACTTATTGTGTTACTCACCCTGCTCGTGCCATTGATCTGGTGGTTATTTTTTTCCTGGTCACCGGGAGAACTGATCGATCAGCACGATAACCTGATGACTGGTTACGTGTATAAACAACAGTTTATCGAGGTTCAGGGTGACTGGAAACGATTCCTGTACTGGCCACAATTACTGGGGGGCGTAAAAGTTCATGACATAACCGGAAGCCTCCCCATCGTTGAGATGTTGGTGGCGCTGGGTGCAGACTACGTCACGATCAGTAACGTTTCGGTATTTTTTGTGCAGATCCTGTTCGGATATTTC
Organism: Gammaproteobacteria bacterium; assembly: GCA_021773555.1. Classification (GTDB taxonomy): domain Bacteria; phylum Pseudomonadota; class Gammaproteobacteria; order Pseudomonadales; family Azotimanducaceae. Next base: position 2,447 of record JAJFKA010000009.1, on the reverse strand, counting down.
TGCACCCACATCATGTTTGGACTCACCACTGCCGTGCTCGGAGGCACCAAAGCATCAAACCTTGCGACGCTGATTCCGGCTGGCCTGTTATTTGCCTTCCTGCCGGTTCTCGGCTGGCGGATGACCCATGGTCACCTGGCCATCATCATGGGATTGTTTGTATTTCTCTGCATGACTTCTCTGATCCTCGATGAGATCAACGGCCGACGATCACCGATAAGGTTTCTGCTAGCCCTGCTCGCCCTGACCAACACTTTTCAGTACAACGGATTTCAAACCATGTACTACAGTGTTTTGTTCGGCGCACCGATCGTACTGGCGTTAATTCTGGCGCCGCCGGGCTTCAAGTTCTCCGAGCGGTGTCGCTGGCTGGTGTTTCCGCTCATCGTGTTTCTCTGCGCACTGCTCTTCAGCGTCCCTAAATTAATGGGGATGTTCGCCAATGCCTTCAGCGATGAGGTGGGTCGCGCCGCGGGTCAAAACGTAATCTACAGCTATACAGTCGCGACAATCGCTGACTGGTTAAGCTCAATACCCTGGAGCACGAACTTTATTCCGGCGGATCGGGCACAATTCCTTCACCACGAAGTGAATTATCCTCTCGGCGCAGTCGCGCTGTTATGCCTGCTCGTAAAGCCTACCCCTGCGCTTGTTAAAGTATATGTCGGCATTTCGATTTCAATACTTGCCTGCATAGTGATCAGCTCAAACGTCAAGCCTCTGTCCAATTTCCTGGTTTCGCTGATTCCAATGCTGGACGCATTCAGAGTGCCCGCACGCGGAATACTGGTTCCCCTGACCTTCATGTCCATTCTCGGTGTGGCATTGCTGACGTTGCTAATCGGTACGGCCAGTAAAACCGACAATGAAGTCTGGAAAGTCTGGATGCTTTGTTTTCTCGCCATAATTTTAGCCGCTCTGGCACCGGCACTCGTCGCCGACCTCCTCCTTGCGGCGCTGGTTGTGGGTTTACTCGTGTTTAAAAAGCAGTGCGTGTCGGAAACCTACCTGCTCACGCTTTCAATATTCGCTGGTGCAGCGATTGCCGCCTATGGGACGCGCGTCGATGTGCCAATTGAAAATCCGATTTCACCTGAGATTGTGTTGCCCTTTCGCAATACGATCCTCTCTCAGGCACCAGAGCTGGCCGAACCATTGAATCGCGCCCAGGTCCTTGTTCAGTTACAGGGTATGGGTTACAACTCTGCGCTGGTCATGGGCATCTCTTCGCTCACGGGTTACTGGTATCCACCAAGCCGTTACGGTCGGTTATTTGCCGAAGTGAATGGATATCAATACTCACCGGCTTCCGCGGTGTTCCACAACAATGCTGAGTTCGCCGGATATTCTGTCCTGAACCGACTCTACAATGTCCAGGCATCAATCGGACAGGATCAGGGACAACTCATCGTCACGCCGATGGAAGCCACCCTGGGCAAGGCCTGGTTCAGCACCCGCATCACCTGGCAGTCTTCGCTGGCGGAACTCGCTGTCGATCTAAAGCGAGCGGGTAACGCTGGGCTCCAACAATCGGCCAGGCTATTAACCGAAGATCCCGCCACCCAGGTCCTTAAAGCGGCGGGCCTCGATTGCCAGCACGGCGAACTGATTGGCATCAGGGACACAGCGGCACTGTTTCCATTGCACATTGATGTTTCAACAAAGGGCAAATGTCTGCTGACTGTCTCGATGAACTATTCAAATATATTTTCAGCGGTTGACCAGGATGGAAGCCAGCTGACTCTGGTGCCAACCTACGGTGCGCTGCTCGGTGTCATTGCCACCGAGGCGACGCAGCGGATCACGATTACACCCCAGGTTGTTGCTTTTGACGGGGTCGATTCAATCCGTTACATCGCCATGCTCCTGGCACTCGGGCTGCTGCGCCTCTCCGCACACCGATCAAAGAGGAATCTATTGTGGACCTAAAACAACTTCTCGACGCAGGCCAGTTCATCACTGTCCCCGGGATTTTTGACCCATTGTCGGCACTAGTCGCCGAGTCCTGCGGTGCGAGTGTCCTTTACATGACGGGTTACGGCGTCAGCGCCAGCCTGCTTGGCAAACCCGATGCCGGACTGGTCTCCTACCGGGAGATGGTGGACAGAGTGCGTAGTATCTGCGAGGTCACCCGCACACCGCTGATTGCCGATGGCGACACAGGGTTTGGCGGATTAGCCAATGTCCGGCAGGCCGTAAAGGGCTATGAGCATGCCGGTGCCAGCGCGATTCAGCTGGAGGATCAGGAATACCCCAAACGCTGCGGTCATACCAGGAACAGAAAGGTCATCTCCGCGGCGGACAGTGTGAAGAAGGTAAAAATAGCGACGGCTTCGAGAACCTCCAAAGACTTCCTGATTGTCGCGCGAACCGATGCGCGAACCGACCATGGCCTCGATGAAGCGATGCGCCGAGCCGAGGCGTACATTAACGCAGGAGCTGACATT